>PUKG01000119.1 GCA_003550445.1 Halobacteroidaceae bacterium | reverse complement strand
TGGCGCTGTAAAGGCCTTTTTCGGGTTCAAGTTTATAGTTTAGATCTTCCCATTTAAGGAATCTGCCCAATTTAATTACCCTCCCCAACTTCTACCCCGAGGGTTTTTTCCATTTCCTTCAAGGCAAATTGGTGGACATCAGGATCATTGCTTGCTACAAGATTAGGGTCAACATAGACACCGTAATTTAGCATTCGGGCCTGGGCTGCTGTATACAGGACGCAGATATTGGTTAAAACTCCGGCTATTTCAATATTCTTAATATTCCTCTCCCTGAGAGTAAGGTCCAGATCGGTTCCAAAAAAACCGTCAAAACGCCTCTTATATATTATTTTTTCTCCTGCCTGGGGCTTAAGGTCTGGAACGATTTCTGAGCCGGTTTTTCCTCCAATGGCATGAGGTGGAAATACCTGGAATTCCCGGTCCTGGGGTTCATGATGGTCGCAGACAAAAATTACCGGAAGCCCTTTTTGCCGGTAGCTTTCAACTCGCTTTTTTAATCCCGGGACTATTTTCTCCCCGGGAGGGCCGATGGTTAAAGCACCGTCCGGTTCAATAAAATCTTTAAGCATATCTACCACGACAAGACAATCCATCATATTATCTCCTCCCTTGCAATTTTTGGTTCCAAAAATCACTGCCTTTTAGTTTCTATTTTACCTCAGTCGGTAATCAGAGACAGGTAGAAAATTTTTCAAAAAAGCATTTCTAATAACCCGCAAAAGTCTCCACATTAAGGTTTATGATCCGTTTTTAAAAGTTTCGGGATGATAACAATTCTTTAAATGTTATTATTTAACCCTGGATCTGGTTCTTCGTTTTTGTGGTCTTTAAAACCTTCATTACATGAGAGTTGCTCCCCATGAACTGACGGTGCAAATAATCACAAAAATAGAAGGAAAAAATAATTAATATCACCTCGGGGCACAGAGCTTACCTGCAGTACAAAAACTGACAATAGCAAAAAGCCCCGGATTTTTCGAAGGCCCAGAGCTTTTGAAGTAAGTTTTTGATTTTCCCTCCAAGCCTTTCACTCAGAGCAAAGATTTGTTCCTCCAAAACTATATTCTTCTATTTAACAAAGCCCTTGAGCCCAAGAATGTAGCAATAAAAGAAAATTAACCAAAATTTTTAGCTAACTGTCCCATGATCCTTATAATTAAATTCTGGGACAATTTCTTTTATCTTCCTTACAATTTCTTTTTCCCCCAGCGACAGGAGTCCTGAAAGTAAATCTAATTCTCTGGAAAATCTATCAAAATCATTTGCCACTGGTTTACTGACAAAAATCTTTTCGTGTTTTGTCTTCAGAACATCCTCTTCTTCCAAAATTAATTCTTCATACATTTTTTCTCCCGGCCGCAGCCCAACATAAGAAATAGGAATATCTTTTTCTGGCTCCAGGCCGCAAAGTCGAATTAAATCTCTTGCCAGATCAACAATCCTAACCGGTTCACCCATATCCAGAATAAAAATTTCTCCTCCTTCGGCCATTGCACCCGCCTGAATAACCAACTGAACCGCTTCGGGTATTGTCATAAAATACCGGGTAACATCGGGATGGGTTATAGTTACCGGACCTCCTCGATGGATTTGCTCCTTAAAAATGGGAATAACGCTTCCCTCGCTCCCAAGGACATTGCCAAAACGGACAGCCACGTAATCGGTTTTGCTATGGTTGTTTTTAGCCTGGATAACCAGTTCAGCAATTCTTTTAGTAGCTCCCATAACATTAGCAGGGTTTACGGCCTTATCAGAAGAAATCAGGACAAAGCATTCAGCCTCAAAATTATCAGCTTCTTCACTTATGTTAATTGTACCAAAAATATTATTTTTTACGGCCTCAGCCGGGTTTTTTTCCATAAGCGGGACATGTTTGTAGGCCGCGGCATGAAAAACCACATGGGGCCTATAGTTTTGGAAAATTTCCCTGATTCTTCCCCTGTCCTGAATTGTCCCGACAAGAGGGACCAGGTGAAGATCGGGGAAAAGACTTTTCACTTCTCGGCTAACATGAAAAACGCTGTTTTCACTAACATCAAAGAGAATTATGCTTTGGGGGTTGAAGGATGCAATTTGCCGGATTAATTCAGATCCGATCGAACCCCCACCTCCAGAAACAAGAACCCTTTTTCCTTCCAGGTAACCACAAATGCTTGCATTGTCCAGCTTAATTGGATCCCGCCGCAAAAGGTCGTCTACCCTGACCTCCCGCAGTTGGTTTAAATCCACCTCTCCACTTAAAAGTTCAAACATCCCAGGAAGAATGCGAACATCAACCCCAGCTTCAAGGCAGATATTGTTAATTTCTCTAATAGTTGTTCCCGGTGCAGTAGGGATTGCTATAATTACTTCCTCAACTTTTTTCCCTTTGACAATATCCTTAAGCTGCTGACGCCCTCCCAGGACTTTTATGCCGTGAATTTCCATCCCCTGCTTGCTTAAATCATCGTCCATAATCCCTCGAACATTGTAATTAAGTTCTCCGTGTTTTTTAAGTTCCCGGATAACCATTTCCCCTGCATCTCCAGCACCATAAATCAGAATATTTTTCTCTGGTTTTTCCCGGGTAAATTTAGCCTTTTTCTTCCTTTCTCGCCACAAGCGCCAGGAGAAACGCATTCCCCCGATAAAAAGGATCGTTAAAGCCCAATTAATTCCCAGAATACTCCGGGGATAAACAATATTGGGGTTAAGGAAAAAATATGTTCCAATCAACCCAGAACTAAGGGTTGTTGCAACAACAATCATTTTTAGCTCGTCAAGGCTCGCATAATGCCAGAGTCTTTTGTAAAGACCAAAATAGTAGAACATTGCCAGGCGTGCAACAAGGGAAACCCCAAGAATATTAAATAAAACAACCGGTTGCAGATATGAAGAAGGAATATTAAAATCGAAACGGAGCAAAAACCCCAGGAAAAATACCAGGGAAACAACAACTCCGTCCAATAAAACCAGTGTAAGTTTCCTAATTCTTCCCCCTCCCAAAAAGATCAGCCTCCCCATTTATTTTGAAACTTTCTTTTTCCTGGAAACCCCTCCGGGAATTGCCTGTTCCAGTAATTGTTCCAGGTAATTGAACTCTGCAATTATTTCTTCCTTTTTTTCCTGGAGAATCTCATGTTTGCCGTCCATAATTCTCGTAAGGATACCTTCCAATCGCCCAAAAGCAGCCTCCAGATCTTTAAAACCAGGTTCCTTTTGAGATTTCTCCTCCTGTTCTCTCTCCACCTTTTTTTGCTCCCGATTAATTAGAATTCCTGCAACTACTTCTTCAAGGGAAATAATTGGGTTTTTCTTGCATATTTCCACGATTCTGCGGGTTTCCACCCTGCTCAAATTGAATTTCAAAACCTGGTCCAAAAGCCTTTTCTTTTTTGTAGGATCATCGGTGCTGGCATCAAGAGCTTTAGCAAGAGAAAGGTGAGAAAGGGTTAAAGCCGAATTCCCTCCGTAAAAATTTTCCAGAACTTTTTTCTGGTAGAACTCGCCAACATCCAAAATATTGAGCCAATCGTTTATTGTTGTCCGAGGTATTCCCAATCTTCTGCTTGCTTCCTTTTTGGACAGACCTTCCTCCTCAATATATCTATTTATCGCTTGGGCCCTTTCAAGCGGGTTAAGATTTTCTCGCTGCAGGTTTTCAGCAAGTTGGATCAAACGCCACCTTTCTGGGTCCATTTTTTTGCTAAAAACCAGAGCCCAGACCGATTCTTTTTGTTTTTCTCTTAGAGCCCTAACCCTTCTTTCCCCTGCGATCAAAATGTATTTACCTTCGCGAGGTCGGACAATAATTGGCTGAATTTGACCGATCTCCTCCAGGGAACGAGAAAGGGCTGCAAGACTGTCCTCCCGAATTTCTTTCCGGGGGTGATTGGTATCAAATTCAATTTCTTTAAGAGGTATTTCCCTTAACTTCATTAATTCCCTTACCCCTTTCTTCTGTCCTTGAAAAGTTAGGAAAAACATTTCTGAGTAAAAAATGCCGCCTGCAGCGATATCCTTCCTCCAGGCGGCGGAAAAACATTTTTTCACGCTTTGAAAAAACTAGAACTTTTCCCCAAAAACTAAACCGGTTAACTTACCGCTGGGAACATAAGGAGATGGTTCTGAAGGAAGGAGTTCCTTATTTTCAATAAGCCTTTTTGCGTTTTCAACTAATCCTTTTGCCCGAATCTTTCCATTCGTTCGGCGAACAATCTTCAGCCCTTTTCTCAGGCAAGAGCTGTTTTTCCCGGGAGAATGAGCATCAGAAGCCAAAAAGTGGCTCAACTGTTTTCTTAACAGGATTTTTGCAGCTTTTCTGGCTCTCTTTCCATAATAACCCATCAAGCTTCCTGCATTTATTTGAACCTTGATCCCATCATTTACCCAGCTAAAAAGCAGGTTGGGGTTTTTCTGGATATCTGCATTTCTTTCAGGATGCGCTATAACAGGGATATATCCTAATACCTTCAGGTCAAAAAAAACATTTTCCGTAAAAGATGGAACTTTTTCCAGGGGTAATTCTAATAACAGGTACCGGGTTTCATTTAAAGTTGGGACTTCTCCATTGTCAACCATTTTCCCCAGATCAACTGTTATGAATACCTCTGCTCCAGGAAGGATCTTTAAAGGAATTCCCTCCTTGTCCACCTTTTCTTGGAAAATGGTTGTCTTTTCTTTTGTTTCCTCTGGAGTAAGCCTTGGTCCGTTTCCCAGAAAATGAGGTGTTGAAATAACTTTTTCGACCCCACAATCCACTAAATCCCTGGCTATAGCCAGCCCCTCAGCATAATCCCCTGCTCCATCGTCAACATTTGGCAGGATATGTGCATGAATATCGATCATCTCTTCCACCTCGGTTATACAACTATTTTTAATCAATAATTATATCGGAAAAAAGTTTAATACTGGTAATAGTCATAGTAGTAACTTTTCTGGCTCGGTAGGGGGTATTTGTTTAAAATTGCTCCAATTAAGTTAACCTTGCCTTTTTTTAAAATTCCATATGCTTTGTTGAGCATTTCCCGGTGGGTCTGATGAGATGCAACAACAAGAACTACTCCGTCAACTTTTCCCCCCAAAATTACCGCATCAGCAACTGCAATTACGGGCGGGGTATCCAATAACACTATCTGGAATTTTTCCTTTAATTCTTCAAGCAAAGCACCCATCCTTTGAGAACCTAAAAGTTCTGCAGGATTTGGAGGGATTAATCCGGATGTAATAATTTGGAGATTTTCTATCTCTGTTTGCCGCAAAGCTTCCTCTGAAGTTATTTCATTTGTAAGGAGGGAGCTTAATCCCTCGTAATTTGGCATGGTGAAAAATCTATGCAGCATTGGCTTGCGCAGATCGCAGTCCAGCAAAACCGTTTTTTTCCCCGCCTGGGCCATAGATATTGCCAGGTTAGAAATTGTTTTGGATTTTCCCTCTTTAGTTCCGCTGCTGGTAAAAATGATTGTCTTGAGGGGATTATCCGGGCTTAAAAAATCAAGGTTGGTTCTCAGGGAACGGTAAGCTTCGGCTGTAACTGACTTTGGCTGAGACATTGTCAAGAGCTCTTCTTCACGATCTCTGATCCCTTTACGCATCCTCTTCTCCCCCTCCTTTTCCCCGACGGTTTTTTTGCTCTCTTTCAGTATCGGGAATTATACCCAGAACTGGAAGGCCAGTAATTTTTTCAATATCCCGGTCGGTTTTTACTGTCGTATCAAGAAATTCAAGGAGGAATATTAATCCCAGTCCCGCAAAGATAGCCAGGACTCCTGCAAGAGCCATATTTAACTGGGTTCGAGGCCTGATTGGCCTATCATCAGAGACCGCCGGATCTACAACCTCAATATCAGCCTGCTGCATGGCTTCCTGTATCTGAATCTCCGATTTCCTCTCCATTAACATCAGGTATAGGTTTTCCGAAACCTTAGCATCCCTTTCCAGTCCTACCAGCTCCATTTCCTTCTGGGGAAGGGTCTGTAATTCTTCGGAAATTCTTTCAATATGATAATCCAGTGCCTCCAGGCGAGAATCTCCTGCAAGCATTTCTGTTTCCAAGCGGATTATTTCTTCTTCCAGGGACCGGAATAATGGATTTTGTGATTCGGTTCTTGAGCTCGTAATCTCACCCACTGCATTCCCAAGGCGGTTTTCAATTTCTTCAACCTGTGAAAGCAACTCTTTAACCTTGGGGTATTCATCGGTATATGTTTCCCTGAGACCCGTCAACTCAATCTCCAGGTCCGAAAGCTTGGATCGGTATTCCCTTACCTGTGGATTTTCGCTTATTGTCCGGGAGGATATAATCTCTTCATCCTGAGCGGTAATTTGATTCCTCAACTCACCAAGCCGGGCCTGGGAAAAATCATTTTGAATTAAATGCTGGGCCCGGTCTTTTTCAAGTTCAAGAAGTGTCTCCAGGGTCGCCTGGGCTTGCTCCCTGGGAAAGGCCACTCCTTCATTGGTTTTAAATTCAAGTAATCTTCTTTCCTGCTCAGCCAGTTGTCCTTCAGTTATTATCAGCTGTTCTTCAATAAACTCTGCTGCTGCCCTAAGTTGGGCTCTATTCATCCGCTCATTTTCTTCTTGAAAAACCTCAACAACAGTATTCGCAAGATCTCTGGCAATTTCAGGGTCCGAATATGTAGCTGTAATTGTAATAAGGTTTGTATCTCCCTCTTTACGAATACTTATATTATTTCGAATCGCTCTAGCGGTAAGGGGCTCTCCTTCTTCATCTACCATTTCCATCCGCTTAATTACCTGGTCCAAAATATGGCGGCTTCGAAGCATTTCAGTATATGTTGCAACCAGGTTTGTTCCGGGACCATAGGGGGAAAACCGGTCGGCAAATAATTCTTCCATTCCCCCTTCTTCCTGAACCAGGACAAGGGTAGATGTTTCATAAATTCTTGTCATCTGGCCGCTGATTAAATAACTTGCAACCACTGCAACCAGAAAGAAAAGTATAATAATCCACTTGCGGCGCCAGATTATGCCAATTAGTTCCCTTAAATCAATTTCCATTTCCTGTTCTACATTAGACATTCCAACACCCCCTACCAGCTGATTCCAAGGAAGTCTTTAATTGTTCTTAATCCACCCACGAAGAAAAATAGCTGTTCCCAATCAAAGGTTCCGACTTCCTTTACCACTACAACATCTCCGGGCTGTAGGGGAATATTTTCTTCCCTGGCTTTTCCATAGAAATATTTTCCAAGGTCTACTGTAAGCATTTCATCCTCATCTCTAAGAATCGCAATTTCACTAATATCTCCCCGGTCTTCATAACTTCCCGCCTGAACAAGAAGTTCTGCAATTCTCATGTTTTCCCGCCAGGGGTAGGCTCCGGGACGGCGGACTTCTCCCAGGATTAAGACCTGATAAACTGCTTCCCCTATAAAAACCTGATCACCTTTTTGCAGGACGTGATCTTCTTCACGGCCTTCGCCCTGGAGGACATTTCCCAGGTGAAAGCTAATTTCCTCATCTCCTCGAACCAGGGTTCCCTTTTCTCGCCGAGCTTTTTCAGTAACTCCTCCTGCACGGGCAAGAAGTTCGCTTAAACGCATTTCTTCATCCAAACGGTAACTTCCCGGATTGTTAATTTCACCAAGGATCGTAACTTCATACCTGGTTGAACCAAGGTAAACACTATCTCCTGCATGCAGCTCGGGATTATCCTTCCCATCCAGGACATCATCAAGGTAGACAGAATTCATATTGTCACCGCTATCCAGGTTAACCCTGGGAGCTGCAGAATCCAAAGGTCCCCCGGCCTTTGCAAGTAGATCACTCATTCGCAGTCCGCTCTCTACCCGGTATCGACCAGGATTTTTCACCTCACCAAGAATGGTTACCTCAAAAAACCTGTCAGGAACATAGACAACGTCTCCGGCCTGTAGTGAGACATTTTCCCCGGGGTTATTACCCCGCAGCAAACTTTCCACATTTACTTCAAGGGTTTCATAATCCCTGCTGACAATGACTCCTTTTAAGTCAGCATTGTCCAGAGGGCCCCCCGCAGAAGAAAGGGCTTCAAGTAGCCCACCTCCCCCTTGTAGCTTAAAGGTTCCCGGGTTCTTAACTTTTCCCATAACCATTATCTCTTCACGACGATACCCCCGGAGGGAAACACTAACCCGGGGTTCTTTAATGTATTTACTTAATTTTTTCTCAATGCTTTCTGTTAGCTCTCGAACTGCCAGTCCTTCAGCCTGAACTTCCCCAATTAAAGGCAGGCTGATCCGACCATCAGGATCAATTATCAGGCTTTTGCTCAGGTCCGGATGACCCCATACCGATATCTCCAGTTGATCGTCTACAGCAAGCCGGTAATCAGCACCGCTTTCACCACTGAGAGCAAAAACCAGAAAAAAGAATAAAAAGATGGAAACTGTTCTTTTCACTGGTAGTACCTCCTAAAATATTTCTCTAAAAAAAATTCGGGATAAAAAGAAATTTTCCTACTAAAAAAGTATAAAAAATCAAACTTTCCCCCTTAAAAAGTCCAGGTCAAACCAAGGGTTCCCGCTGTCCTTGAACCTTTTTCCCCCTCAACATGGTCCGCATTTTCTAAAAATTCCATCTCCAAGTAAATATCAACCAGGACTCTGGGGTTGGCCTGCCAGGAAAAACCTCCCCCAGTTACCAGGCGATTCTCCACCACCCCGGTCATAAAAATGTTTTCTCTGGCGTCGGGGGCTCCAGAAAAATAATCGCCCGGCTGACCTTCTCCCTTACGCTCAAGGCGGAACTGGGCCCGGATATCCAAAAATTCACACCAGTCATAGGTAACCTCAAGCCCAAGGCTTTCAGCATCGGGGCCAAGGTGGGTCCCAAGGAGGCGTCCCTGGTGCTCGTAGTAGGTTTCTTCCTGGCGGTGAGAATACAAAAAGTTCATTGTCCTCAGGTATTCTCCCTTGAGAGTGAACGGAGATTCCAGTATTTTCGGGAAAACAAAACCCATCTGCAAACCATAAATTGGAGGGTTTGTTTTCTCCGGCCCCAGAGGCCACTCGGTAACATGCAGGTCGCCGTATAACCTGACCCAATCCAGGTTAAATTTTACGTCCAAACCAACATTATGGTTATCATAGCGGCTGGTTTCATATCCCGGGAGGTACTTGGTCAGATATAACGGATAGAAGGGAACATAGCAGACCCATTCTCCCTCAAAAGGACGGGAAAAAAGGGCAACCTCTTTTAAGCCAAGAGAAAACCCATCAACCGGGGTAATCTCCAACCTGTGTCCAAACATTCGCCCCCGATTACTATCCAGCCATGTAGCAAATCTTTGATAATCAAGGCCCGCAATTTCTCCACTGAATTTTATCCCAACCATCCCTGGAGCTTTTCCCGAAAGCATTATAGATGAAAAGTCCTCCGTTTCCCAGGCGGGGCGGAACTTTCCCAATCGAATTTCCCCTGACCCCAGGGGAAAGTCCATATAAAATAAATCCAGACCCATCTCCCTTTCTTCGGGAGAATGCAAACGACCTTCAAAGAGAAACCCCATTACCAATTCCCTATGGGGAATAATTTCCACCCCGGACCAGACCCTCCCCGAAACCTGGGCAGGGAGCAACTCCCAAGTGGAATATATTGGGTTTCCCAAAGCAGGAAAGGAAAAAAGAACAAGCATTAAAAAAATAAGTATTGCTTTTTTGCCCATTTTCCCCATCCTTTCGAAAAATAAGGCGGAGTTATTTTTTCTCCGCCCGGTATCTTTGTAAAAAATTGGATTTGCCCCCCTAACTTCTCCTGCTAATCCCCCCGCATAAAATTATAAAAAAGGAGTCCACCGGTGCCAAGGAAAAGACCTAAAACTCCTGCAAGAGCAAGGTTTAACCTGTGGTTTGGACCAACCCTTCCCGTACGTAGGGTTGGTTCTTCAAATACTGTTACCCCTGGATTTGAAAGGTTCTCTAAAAAGAATGAAAGGGCAAAATATTCTTCCTCTGTTCTAAGCATATTCTTCCAGGCACTTTCATACTGGCGGCCGAGGTGTTTTTCCTCTTTTTCAAGTTTCCTGATGTCACTTCTTAAAACGGAAATCTCCTGATCAATTTCTCTCAAAAGGGTCTCCAGGCCAGAAATCCGTTTTCCAAGCCCCTCCAGTTGAACCCGGTGTTCAATACCCTGCTGACGCAGAAATACCATTACCGGGCTTACTTCTTGCAATTCAAGAGCGAGTTGTTTTAAGTTTTGAAAAAACTGTTCTTGAAGCTCTTCCCCCAAAGCCAGTATTATTTGATCCAGGTTATCTTCTTCCTCCTCGACCAAAGATTCGATAATTTTGATGGTTTCCTGGTAATAGGTCAGATCAATTTTTGCTTTTTGGAGCTCATTTAAATAAATGGAATAGTCCTTTTCAAGCTCGGAAAGCCTTGTCTTCATCTGATCCACAGGGAACTCATTAAAGAAATCAACCCGACTTTGACTTAAATCACTATAGTGATTGTAAGCCCTTTCCTTTTGCAGCTCCTTCTGCTCCAGGTTACTATAGTTTTCTCTTACGAGTTGATCGAAAACCTCTTTTTTAAAAACCTCAATCCAGGCATTTAAAATTTCTTGGGCATGATCGGGATCATTATCCTGGAAGGTAAGGTGTAAAAAACTATTTTCCGCATCAATTTCCCTTTTAATAGACTTTATCAACCGATTTGCGGAAATATCCCTCCCAAGTTCATTTTGCAATTTTGATTGCAAATTACTTATCACCCTCTGGTGGGAAAAAAACAAGGAATAACCATGGCGAGAAAAATTAACAATCTCCACATTAATTTTTTCCGTTAAGGGGAAATATCCCTGATCAGTTTGTATTTTATCCAGAGTAAATTCTCTTTGAATCTGGCTGGGAAGGGGATTTAGCCTTAAAATTGCGCGGCTTTCAAAAATCGGGTCCAGGATCACAAAAGAATAAAGTGCGGCCAGTAAAACTGCCAGGGAAAATACTGCCAGAATAATATATTTACCCTTCCATAATTTTAAAAACAACTGGCGTAAATCAATCTCATATTCTTCCAAAAAACTCACTCCCCCGATATAACTTTGTTAGCTGCTTTATCTCCTGGTTTCATAGAATTTCTGAATATTTTCGGCAATTTTTTCCAGATCTTCTTCTGTTAACCCTGGATGAACCGGAATGGATAAAACTTCTTCAGATGCCTTCTCGGTCACGGGGAGGGAATATTCTCCCAGGCCAATTTCTCTATAATATGGTTGCTGATGAAGTCCCCGGGGATAATGAATCCCAGTCCCTATATCCCTGTCCTTAAGGTATTCTTGTAACTCATCCCTTCTCTGACATCGAAGGGTATATAAATTATAAGCGTGGGAATGCTGAGGAGGTACATGAGGAATTTCAACCTCGGGGACCATTCCCAACTTATCAGCAAAAAATTCTGCATTTGCTTTCCTGGAAGCCAGAAATTCTGTCAACCGATTAAGTTGAATCAAGCCCATTGCCCCCGCCATTTCTGTCATGCGGTAATTAAAACCAATCTGTTTGTGATAATACCTCTCCGAGGCACCGTGGTTAATAAAAAGGCGAATTTTTTTTGCCAGGACTTCATCCGAAGTCACAACCATACCACCTTCACCGGTAGTCATGTTCTTGGTTGGGTAGAAACTAAAAATTCCTGCCCTGCCAAGAGCTCCTACTGGTTTTTCGGCAAACCTAGCATCGTGGGCCTGGGCAGCATCTTCCAGCAAATCAACTTCGTACTTTTTAGCAAGGTATTCAAAGTCAGCCATATTACAGGGTAAACCATAAAGGTGAACAAGTAAAATTGCCTTTATGGAACTATCCCTGGCAAGAATTTCCTCGGCCTTTTCAGGATCCAGATTAAAGGTCCTATGCTCAATATCGGAAAAAACAGGTCGTGCGCCGGTGCCCAGAATGGAGTTAGTTGTTGCAATAAAAGTAAATGGGGTGGTTAAAACCCGGTCCCCAGAACCTAACTCAAGGCTAAACAATAAAGCCTGTAAAGCCGTGGTTCCCGATGAAGTTGCAATTGCTTCAGTGGCCCTCACTCTCTGGGCGAATTTTTCTTCGAATTTCTTTACCCGCTCTCCAGCGGCCAACATTCCCGATTCCAGGACCTCTCGAATTGCATTATTTTCTTCTGCCCCAATAAGGGGCCTTGCAACAGGGATCACCTGGTCATAGCCTCCCCTTTGTTCTGTTTTTCAGTTAGGGATTTATTAATTTTTTTCTGGATATTCATACTGATTTTTAAGGCTTCCAGTCCATCATTTCCGGTTATTATTGGTTTTGTCCCTTCTTTAATACAACCAATAAAATGGGCAAGCTGATTGCGGAGGGGTTCTTCATCTGAAGAAAAAACCCTTTCAACCTTATTTTCCTGGTGGTACTCGGAAAAATGGTCAAGGGAAGCATATCCTCCCTTGTGAGAAATGGTTATTCTTCTCTCCAGATAATCCAGCTCAATGTAAGCTGCCATGGTTGTAATTGTAAGCCTCCGGACCTTTTTATTGGTTACCCGGGAAGCCGTCAGGGAAACAATTATGTTATCTTCAAGGAACAAATTGGCAACAGCAAAATCCACATGCCCATTGGAAGACCTGACAACTCGCCCAAAGGATTGCATTTCTTTTACTTCCTGGGTAAGGATTGAACGCATAATATCTATATCATGAATCATCAGATCCTGGACAACATCGGTATCTTCAATCCTTGGATCAAAGGGACCCATCCGATCCATACTT
>PUKG01000188.1 GCA_003550445.1 Halobacteroidaceae bacterium | reverse complement strand
TGGGAAGAGAAATTGTTTTGAATGATACTCCTCAAAGAGTAATTTCTCTTGCTCCAGCGGTAACAGAAATCCTTTTTGCCCTTGAGCTTGAACAGGAAATTGTAGGGGTAAGTAACCATTGTGATTACCCTGAAGCTGCCCTGGAAAAGCCAAAGGTGGGAGATATCAATGTTGATTTTGAAGCCATAGTAGAAAAAGAGCCGGATTTAGTTTTCATGCCTGCGGGAATGGAAGATGATCGGGAGAGGATAGAAGAATTGGGTTTTAAAGTTGCTGTTGTGGATCCGAAAACTATTGATGAAATTTTAAAAAGTATAGAGTGGATAGGCAAAATTACTGGCAGAGAAACTGAAAGCCAGGAATTGATTTCCGGGATGGAAACGGAAATTGAAAGAGTAAGGGAAAAAACACAGGAACTTGAAACAACCCCCCGGGTTTATTACGAGGTCTGGGATGATCCCCTGATGACTGCGGGGCCGAATACTTTTGTCCACGACATTATTAAAATTGCCGGAGGAGAAAACATAGCCGGGAACCTGCAGCAGGAATGGGCCCCTTATAGTGTTGAGGATGTAATTGCCAATGATCCAGAGGTAATTATTGTCCCCTGGGAAGATGACAGAGTTTTCCAAAGGGAAGAATGGAGCGACATAAGCGCGGTAAGAAATGAAAGGGTTTATTTTGTTGATCCGGATTTGATGGTCCGCCCCGGGCCAAGAATTATCCAGGGCCTGGAAAAGGTTTTGGAAGCAATTCTCGGTGAAGTAAAGTAAGATGGGAGGGGAACGCAGTCGCCGCTGGTTAGTTTTAATTTGCCTCCTTGGCCTCTTAGTTTTAGGGGCCTTGCTGGCATTGGCCTGGGGAAGTGTTAATATTCCCTGGCAGAAAATTCCAGGGATTTTAGTAGATTCCCAAACCGAACACACCTCCTGGAGGACAATTTTAATGCGCCTGCGTCTTCCCCGGCTTCTTTTAGGACTGATTGTAGGCGGGGCCCTGGGGATGGCAGGCGGGGTTTTTCAGGGTTTGTTGCGCAATCCCATGGCCGATCCCTACCTGGTGGGGATTTCAGCTGGAGCAGGCTTTGGTGCTGTGATGGCAATGCTTTTTGGCTGGAATTTTACCGTGTTTGGCCTGGGATCGCTCCCCTTTCTTGCTTTTGCCGGGGCCCTTGCTACAGTTTTTATAGTATACAGGCTGGCCAGGGTTGGCGGAAAGGTTCCCGTAACCTCTTTTCTCCTGGCCGGAGTTGCAATTGGTTTTCTGCTTAATGCATTAATGTCCCTTATGATGGTCGGCATGGGTAGGGATTTGCACCGGGTTTTTTACTGGCTGATGGGGACTTTTTCGGGAAGAGGATGGAATGAATTGCGTCTGTTAATTCCCTACTTTTCATTGGGGTTTATTCTAATACTCTGGCAGCTTCGCAATCTAAATCTCCTGGTTTTGGGAGAGGAAGCCGCTTTGCACCTGGGAGTTAATGTGGAAAGAACCAAGGTGGTTCTTATTACCGGGGCCAGTCTTTTAACGGCAAGTGCGGTTGCAGTAAGCGGATTAATTGGTTTTGTTGGGTTGATTGTCCCCCACATAATGCGCCTTTTAATTGGTCCAGACCACAGATTTCTGGTTCCTTTTTGCGGTATTGCCGGTGGGGTTTTTTTAATGTGGGGAGATACCCTTGCCCGTTCTTTATTTCCGCCACTGGAAATCCCCGTTGGAATAATAACAGCCCTTGCAGGAGGACCCTTTTTCCTTTATCTCCTCCGGCGTCATCAAGGGCGTTATTTCGGGCAGGGAGGGTGATTGACAATGCCACTTTATCGTGTTGAAAATCTGGATTTCTCTTACGGAGAGGACCCGGTATTAAAAGGAATTAACCTTACTATTGAAGAAGGAGATTTTGTGGGAATTCTGGGTCCAAATGGATCTGGAAAATCCACCCTGCTCAAAGTCATGTCCGGGTTATTGCAACCCAAAAAGGGGAGGGTTTTTCTTGGAGAAAATGAAGTCCACAAAATCCCTCCGGGTGAAAGAGCCCGTCAACTAGGTGTTGTTCCCCAGGAAACCTACCTTGATTTCCCCTTTATGCTTGAAGAAGTTGTTGCAATGGGGAGATATCCGCACCTGGGATGGTGGGGAAACCTCCGCTACAAGGACATGGAAATTGTTGAAGAAGCTCTTTCTACAACCGGTCTTCTTGAGTTGCGCCATAGGAGTATCCATCAATTAAGTGGTGGAGAAAGGCAGCGAGGAATTATTGCCCGGGCCCTTGCGCAAAATCCCAGAGTTTTGCTATTAGATGAGCCTGTTTCCAACCTGGATATAAAATACCAGCAGGGAATTTTTGAACTTCTCCTAAAATTAAACCGTAGAGAAGGTTTGACAATAATCCTCATTTCACATGACCTTAATCTTGCCTCCCAGTACTGCAAGGATTTAATTCTACTTGACCGAGGCCAGTTAAAGGCAAAGGGTTCCTCCGAGGAAGTTTTAACTCCTGAAAATATCAGCCAGGTTTACCAGGTAGAAGTTGATGTTGAGAAATGGTCTCCCCTGGAAAAACCCCGGATTAACCTCAGACCTCCCAAAGAGGAGAACAAAACACAAAAAGGTGAAGAGGCCTGGAAAATCCATCTGGTTGGGGGGGGAGGTTCGGCCTGGAGGTTGTTGAAAAGGCTTAATGCCGCAGGCCATGACTTAACAATTGGGGTTGTAAATGAAGGAGATACCGATTCTGAAGGGGCCAGGGAACTGAAAATCCCCTGTGTTAGAGAAATACC
>PUKG01000138.1 GCA_003550445.1 Halobacteroidaceae bacterium | reverse complement strand
AGATATTTTCGATTATTGAGGAGATCAATTCTCTGGGAACAACAATTTTGCTTGTTGAACAAAACGCCAACATGGCCCTTTCAGTTGCAGACTACGCTTATGTTTTAGAAACCGGTAGAATTGTTTTAGAAGGGGAAGCAAAAGTTCTTGCTGCTGATGAAAAGGTGAAAGAAGCCTACCTGGGTGGTTAAAAAAGATGGTTTCTTTTCCTGTGTTCTGTTTTCCGGGTAAGTAATACACGAGGAAAAAATAAAGAAAAGAGTTTGAAAACAAAGAAAAAAGGTCCCCCTTTCGGGAAACCTTGAGGTGGCCAGTTTGTTTAAAGGCCTCGGGTCGGGGGGACCTTTTTTATGTTCCCACAAAAATGGGAAAGAGGATAACGTGCAGGACAATATCAGCAGAAAAGTGTGATATTATTGCGCTTTCCAATCCGTATTTCCAGAACAACCAGCCAAAAATTGTTCCCGGGATTGCATTTAAAAGGAGGGTCCGGAAAACTGTAAGGGGGGTTAAGCCAATAGATAGTTCCAGGGCAGGCAGATGAGAAACCGCAAAGAAAAGGGCAGCCATCAGGATCCCAGCCCAATAAAAGCTTTGAGGGGTTTCTTTTTTATTTCGGGAAAAAATCATTTTTAATACCCAGATAATAAGGGTGGCAAAAAAGAGCCGGGACAAAACTTCTTCAATTATTCCACCATAAAAAGATGCCAGAAAACCCTGCCACGGAGGAGGAACAGTCAACTCTTGTAATTGGGGGCTGAAAGGGTGAAATGCAAGTAGGTCAATCAGGGTAATTCCTATTCCAATAACTACTCCAATAAAAATAGATTTCTTAATTATTTTAATAAAACCGGCTCGATCGAATTTTCCATTAAGAAAATCTTGCAGCCACGGTAATCCCAGAACCAGGGGTCTGCCCAGCGATAAACCAACAAAACCCGAGAAGGTCCCCAACAGAAATATTACCAGGACCTGAATAATGGGGTTGAACTCTTCTTCTTCCAGAATTACTTCTCCGATTGTGGACATAACATAAGGCATAGCAAGAATTGAACTCATCAGAACTGCAATGGCAAGAATTAAAAAAATTCGCCAATCAATCTTTTTTTTCATTTATTCACCTCTGAAAAATTATTTAGCCTTGGAATTTCCAGCACCTTCTGGTTTAGGGAGAATAATTGAAGTTATGGTTCTTAACTTGCGCCCTGGAAGTGGTTGGTTTGTTGTTTTTTCCAAAAGGATTTCCTGGATTTTCCCTGCTATTTCTATTAACTCTTCATCATTTAAAAAAACCTTGCTCTGGCGGTACATAACCCCTTTTTCTTTGAGGCTGGTGGAATTTTCTTTTAAGACATCTTGAAAATCTCCAAGAAGGATCATAAGAAAGGAGAAGAAGGCTTCAAAATGCTCCTGGGGAGTTTCAATGTCGGCAAGGGGCTTGATTTGGCCTTGTTTAATATTTAGGGAAATCACTTTTTCAACTGTTCCCCTTGTTTGATTTTCCCTTATGACTTTAATTGCTTCTGCCTCCAAGAGTTTATTAATATGCCGATAGAGAGTTGCCTGGGGAACATCGGGTAAGGCACTGGAGATTTCAGCTGCAGTAGTTTCTTGCTGGGTTAATATCCACTGAATAATCCGCATTCTTATGGGGTGTAGAATAAAATTTACCTTTGATCTCATTATAAATTCCTCCCCCTATTATCTAAAATGATAATAATACAAAAAATGATAATAATCAAGATGTTTTTCAAAAAAAAGAAAAATTTAAAGAAATTTTGGGCAAAAAAAACCGGGTTTCCCCGGCGATTTTGTTTTTCTTTTTTGATTTTATGTTTATTAACCCCAGCCTAATTGTTTCATGGTAAAGCCATCATTCCAAATTTTGGTCATGTGTTTAATTTTGTCTCCTTCAAAATTCATTACATAAACATATTCAGCTTCAGCTTTATTTCCTGTGGGGGGAACAGGACCGCCTTCTCCAGTATTAGTGCCCCGGAAAACACCAAAACCAATTACACTATTCCTCTCCTCATCAACTGCAAATGACTTAATTTCATAGCTTCCGTCAGGAACAGGTTTAAACAGGTTCTTCATAAACTCTGTATAACCTTCAAGGGTATTAACCCCTTCTAGGGTGCCGGTCTGACTGGAAAAAGTAGCCCCGGGGTGGCAACAATCTTTGCATCCTTCCCATCCCTTTCCTGTTTCGCAGGCATCAAAAAACTTTTCTGCAATTTCTTTAATTGAACCCATTTTTTCTCTCCTTTCTTAATTAATAGTAAGCTTGATGGCGCCCTGGCCACTCGACCTACAGGAGTTTTACATTGGGTTCAAAAAGATTGGAGAAAAGCAATTTAGGAGTTTAGTGTAATAAAATTTTATCATTCCGAAGAAGTAATGTCAATTTAAAAGGGAAAATATGGGAAATTTTCGGGTGCGTTTTCTCTTTAAATATGCCAGGAAAGCTCGTGGAAAAGACGAGTATGAAAGGGTTGTTTTTGTATGGAAAATTTTTCATTTTAACACTCCTAAACGGTGAAGGAAAAAGTTAAAAAAAGGGGAAATAAGAAGAAATTAGGTTTTTTGAAGAAGTGAAATCTTAAAGGATTGTTTTGGAAATTAGAGGGAAGAATATAAAGGGGAAAGGGGAAGATGGAAAAGTGAAAAAGAAACCAAAAAAGATTAGGGGGGCTATGTTCCAGTCGGGATTTAAAGTGATTTTCATCCTTTCCATAATAATTGTTATATTAATGTTTATTGCCGCGATTGGTGGGCTT
>PUKG01000079.1 GCA_003550445.1 Halobacteroidaceae bacterium | reverse complement strand
CTTCGCCAGTAAGAAATTATAAGTTCCAGGTATTCCTCCTCCCCTGTTTCCAGGAATTTATTTATAAATTCCCCCATGGAATAGGTTGCTTCAATAACGAGATATCTAACACCCGCTTTTTGGTGAAAAAATTTCAGTAAGTCCATTTGCAGCCTGGTGTTAACTTCAAGACCATGATTCTTGCCCAAAAGGAAGATGGAATGGTTATCCAGTTGGTTTTCCAGGAGAGGGAAGTCTGCTTCTCCAAGTTTAATTTCCTGGGAATGTTCTTCAAGGAACCTTTTTTCCTGTTCGCCCAGGGAATCGGTCAGTCCGGGAGATGAAACAGAAAGGATAATAAAAAAGGCCAAAAAAAGCTTAACCAAAGTACTCCCCCCTGAAAAATTAATAAAACAAAAGCCCCTCTTTTACTTATTAACCATTCGTGGGGCCATTCCTGCTTTTTAAAATAAACACTTTACCGGCATAATTTAGGAGGAGGATTCATGAAAGTTTTACTAAAAGGAAAGCCTGGAGTAGGTAAAACCACAATAATGGAAAAAATTAAAGATATGATTGATATTCCCGTTTTCGGCTTTTATACACGGGAAATCAGGGAAAACAAAAAACGCCAGGGTTTTTCTTTGATATCTACAAGCGGCAGGATTGAAAAAACTCTGCTGGCCCATAAAAGGTTGGAAACTCCTGATCGGGTTGGCCCTTATGGCGTTAAGTCCGAGGCCTTAAACCCCTTCATTGAAGAATTAGAGGAAATAATGAGAACAAAAAAACCGGGGACCTTCCTTATTATGATTGATGAAATAGGAAAGATGGAACTTTTTAATCCCCGGTTTTTACCCCTTGTGGAAAAGGTTTTAAAAACACCGGGAATTAATGTGATTGCAACAATAATGTTCTCTTCCAGGTCTGAAACTGACCACTTAAAAGAGATAGATGAAGTTAAGGTAATTGATGTTACCAGGGACAATAGGGAAAAACTTCCCGGGGAGATTTTAGAAGAAATTGGGGGTGAATTTAATGGATTTGGAAAATAAAATTTACAGGGCGGCTGAACTTTTGAAACAATCCAAATATACAGTTGTCCTAACCGGGGCAGGGATGTCAACGGAAAGTGGCCTGGCGGATTTCCGTTCTTCCCGGGGAATGTGGGCTGAGAGGGATCCTCTGCAGTTAGCTTCGCAAGAAGCCCTTCAAAATAATTACCCGGAATTCCGGGCTTTTTACCTGGAAAGAATAAAAACCCTGCAAAAAAATTCTCCCCATAAAGGCCACCAAATACTGGCTGCCTGGGAAAAAGCAGGGATTTTGCAGGCTATTATTACTCAAAATGTAGATGGTTTCCATAAAAAAGCTGGGAGTTCTGAGGTAATTGAGTTGCACGGCAACCTAACCCGAATCAATTGCGAAAATTGCAGTTGCGAGGTTACCCCCGAAACCTTTATAGAGGGTTTAAACTGTGATGTGTGTAATGGGAAACTAAGGCCAGGAGTAGTTTTATTTGGAGAAGGTTTACCCCAGAATGAATGGGAAAAAGCCCTCTCCCACCTGGAAAGGGCTCAACTTTTGATAGTCATTGGAACAAGTTTGGAGGTTTCTCCGGCTAACCAAATCCCCTTATATTTTCGTGGTAGAGGAAAACAGATCCTACTGAACCAGGAAGAAACCTCTTACAATAAATTTTTTGACCTTTTCATTCAGGGGAGCGCTGGGGAAACCCTTGCCGGGGTTGATAAAGCTCTAAAAATTTATTAAGAAAAATTATCAAGTGCTTTTTTCCAGTTCTGGACAAATTTCTTAAGGCATTCTTCCATCCAGGGAGAAAGGTTTTTGTTCTCTTTAATGTTCCTCTGGGCGGCTTTTAAAATTACCGGAAGAAAGATTCCGTCATTTAATAGCTGGCAGAATAAAAAGTTTTCCCGGAAATCTCCCGGGGATTTTTTCTCTTCTCCTAACTCGTGGAGTTTTTCTAAATAAAATTCTAGCCAATAATCATCCCATTGGAGGTCCATCTGGGAAAGATCGATTTCCGCAGGGCCAGAACTGGCCAGTTGCCAGTCCAAAATTGCTGCCTTATCCTTTTTGCTCAGGGGTAAACCGATATTCCCGGGGAAAAAGTCATTGTGAACCAGGGTTGGATCAATATCCCTGGTTTTTTCTTGGGTTTTCTCTGCCAATTTTTCCAGGCCAGGAGCATTTACCAAATCCTCCACCAGTTTTTTTGTGTTTGGGATTCGGGCCAGTTCAAACAGTGTGGAAATGGTTTTTTCCGGAGAAAACTTATCAAAAAGGGAAGGATTTAGCCAGTCTGGGATACCATTTTTCCCAAAGGAAGTTCTGCAATAATAGTGGAAAGCGGCAAAACTCCTCAGTATTTTTTCCCAGCTTTCTTTTTTTAAATATTTGGTCTGGCTGGGAATATTAAAGGATTCGGAAATGTCGGATAATAAAATGTAGTTTCCTCCCCCAGGAAGCAAAGCCTGTTCATAAACTATTGGGGCAGGAAACTCCAAATGAGGAAAGATTTCCCGGTAAAAATAAAATTCCACGTCGGCAATTTTTGGATACTGATTTAAAAGGTAATCGGGAATATTTTCGGGGCGGGTAATTTTTAAAACAAACTTACCCCCTCCCTCTTTTTCTGCCCGGTAAATACAACTCCCGCTCTGTCCATCTTTTATAGGTTCAAGAGAAGAGATGTCGGGAATAATCTCTCCTGCCAAAAGCTTATCTTCAAACATTTTCGGAAACCGCTCCTTTGATTTTTTGGATGTAAAAAAGGCGATTTTTGGG
>PUKG01000128.1 GCA_003550445.1 Halobacteroidaceae bacterium | reverse complement strand
GCTTTTTGCAGTGAATTTATAGGATTTGAGGAAGAAAAAATGCATTTTATCGAAGAAAAAACGGCTTTGAAGGAAAAAGAAGGAAACTTTTTCAAGATTGAATGGTGAGGTGGATCGGGTGAATAAGAATTATGACGGCCGAATATATGATGAGAGGTTTCAGGGTTATGGAGCTGACCTTGGTTTTTGGCGGGAGCAGGCCCAACGTTTTGGTGATTCAATACTGGAACTGGCTTTTGGAACCGGCAGGGTAGGAATAGCTTTAGCCAGGGAGGGTTATAAGTTAACAGGTCTTGAACTGGAGCAAAAGATGCTGGAAAAAGCCAGGCAGAAAATTAAAAAGGAAGAATTATCAATTGACCTGGTCGGGGGAGACATGCGAAGGTTTAATCTTGGTAAAAAATTTCCCCTGATTATCCTTCCCTTTAATAGTCTTGCTCACCTTTTGGATTACAGGGACCTGGGGGAAATGCTTGATTCTGTCCGGAAACATTTACTTCCGAATGGAAGGTTTGTTTTTGATTATTTGAACCCCAGCCTGGAAATTCTCTCTCGAGATCCGGATCAATGGTTTCCAAGTGCCGAGTACACTGATGAAAAAGGTTTGAAAGTTTTGGTGAGAGAAAAATCCTGCTATAATTCTGCTACTCAAATTAACCGGGTTACAATGCATTATTCTTACGAAAACGGTGTTGAGTTTGAAAACGATTTAATAATGAGAATGTACTTTCCCCGGGAGTTAGAGGGACTCTTTGATTTAAACAACTGGGAAATTGAAGAAAGGTTTGGGGATTTTTCGGGGGGAGAATTCAAATCAGATTCTCCCAAACAGATTGTTATCTGTTATCCGCGTTAAAGGTGCTTTCTTATTTTTAGAAAGAATAGTTAAATAATTGCAAGGGGAGGGTGATTTTTTTGTTAGAGTATCTGCTGCAAAGGAAAAGCATCCGACGATATGAGAAAAGGGATCCATCGGAAGAAACAATAAATGAAATTGTTCGAGCCGGGCAACAGGCTCCCTTTGCTGCCCAGCTTTACAGTATTCTTCTTTCCCGAAAAGGAAGACATCCCTTTGGGGCCCCGTTATTATTTACCATATGTGCCGACTTACATAAGCTCGACATAATGATGGAAAAAAGAAAATGGGAAGTTGTAACAAATGATCTTTCCCTTCTTTTATTTGCAATCCAGGATGGAATCCTGGCTGCAGGGCAGATGGTTACCGCCGGGGAAACCCTTGGTCTGGGAAGTTGTTTTCTGGGAGGAGCTCCGTACCAGGCAGAAAAAATTATTGAAGAATATAATCTTCCGCCCCGGGTTTTTCCCATTGTTCAATTAATTATGGGTTATCCTGCGGAAAATCCACCTCCCCGTCCCCGCTACCCCATTGATTTTGTATTATTTGAAGATAAATACCCTGAATTTGCCGAAGAACAAATTACCCGGGCGATGCAGGTTATGGACGAAGGGTATTTAAAAGAAAATTATTATGAGCGTCGAACAGGATTGATTAATCTGGAAGTAGATCGAGAGGAAACCTTTACCTATGATAATTACAGCTGGACAGAACATATCTCCCGCAAATGGGGCCAGTGGTTAAAGGATGAGGAAGAGATAATGTCCAAACTCCGGGCCTGTGGTTTTAAAATTGGAAAGAGTTCTGGTTAAAAAGAAAAGGGAATAGACCGGAACAGGAAAAGGAGGGAGAAGTGTGGAATTAGAAGCAATGTTTTTTGTTGTCCCCGGTCCAAACATGCAGCAAATTGAAAACGAGTATCAAAAAATGTTCGGGGAAATAAAAAAATCCGGGGGACCGGAACTGGTAAAAAAAGATCCTGAGGAATTTTCCTTTCCCCAACCTTCTTTAGTTTTAGTTCAGTCTGGAGGAACCGAAAAAGCCATTATAGAAGCCCTGGAAAGATTGTCTGCTCCTTTTTATCTCATTGCAGGGGATAAATTCAACGCCCTTCCTGCTGCAATGGAAGTTTTGACCTACCTCCGAAGAAAAGGACAGGATGCTGAAATAATTCATGGCCCTCCAGAATTAATGGCCCGTAGGTTAAAAGAAATCCGGGAAGCAAAAAGGACTATTATAGGGCTTTCCGGTTTAAGGCTGGGCATGGTAGGAGACCCTTCCGATTGGTTGGTGGCAAGTTCGGTTAATCAGGGCAACCTGGAAAAATTCTGGGGAATAGACTTTGTTAAAGTGGAGATGGATGAACTAGAAGAATTTATTGACCGGGTGGAACCTGCAGAAACGAATTTGGATTTAAATTGTTTCCCCCCGGAGGTTGCCCGGGGATCCTTGAAAATCTTAGCAGCTCTTGAAGAACTGGTAAGGAAATATGATCTGCAGGGGCTTACCCTGCGCTGCTTTGACCTTTTAGGATCAAAAAACAATACAGGATGCCTTGGCATCAGCCTTTTAAATGATCGGGGAATAATCGCTGGTTGCGAGGGGGATGTCCCCGCCCTTATTTCCATGGCAATAATCCAAATTTTAACGGGGAAACCATCCTTCATGGCCAACCCGGCCCGAATTGATCCGGAGAATAATGAGTTGATTCTGGCACACTGTACAGTTCCCTTAAATTTGACAGAAGGTCATACACTGCATTCCCACTTTGAATCTGGGCTTGGGGTTGCATTAAGGGGGAAAATCCCCCCTGGATCCTGCACGGTTTTTAAAGTGGGGGCAGATGGAAGAGATTATTTTGTCTCTCGGGGAGAGATCATAGAAAACCTGGAAAGAGAGGATTTATGCAGAACACAGCTAAAAATTAAGCTGGAAAAACCGGTTTC
>PUKG01000217.1 GCA_003550445.1 Halobacteroidaceae bacterium | reverse complement strand
CCAGGGTAGTCTTGGTTCCCTCTCCCGAAGCGTCACCTTTCCAACCGGAAAATTGCCAGCCTTCATTGGCCCTGGCTTCTAAAACAAGGCTCTCTCCATACCTGTAGGTTTCTTTTTGAGGCGATACATTCAACTCACCCTGGCCTTCAATATCTGCACGGAAGCTATATTCAATAGGTTCAAATACGGCCCAAACTTCTTTATCCTGCTTTATTGTCAGTTCAAGAGCATTTTCACTACCTTCCGCATCTCCGGCCCAGCCTACAAACCGCCAGCCCTCTTTTGGTTTTACCTCTAAAACCAACCTCTCTCCATGTCGGTAGGTTTCCTTTTTTGGTGATACATAAAACTCACCCTGCCCTTCAACTTTACCCCGAAAACTGTATTTAATTGGTTCGAATATGGCTGTTAATTCTTTGTCCCCATCCATTTCCAGGACCAGGGTATCATCGGGACCAGCAGCATCACCTTCCCAGCCCTTAAACTTCCAGCCTTCTTCCGGTTCTACCGAAACCGTGGCCATTTCACCCCTGGCAATGGAAAAATTTCCAACTCCGGGTTCCAGGATGTTTCCACCTTCCGAGGCTTTAATAACAAGGGTTGCTTTTGGAGTATAGAAAATAAAGAAGCCCAACAAAAGTAGAACCGGAATCAAAATTAGTATTCCTAAAATTTGAGGGCTAAGATTTGGTTTTTTCCATTTCCATTGGAAATCAAGTTTTCTTCCCCGGGATCTCCCATATACTCTATTATTAACAAAATAACGACTGCCATCCCGGGTTCGTCCATAAGCCGTTTTTCTGGAGGAATATTTTTTTTCACCCATAATGATACTATGTACCTCCAATCAATCTAAATTCCTGTTTTTCAAATTAGCTATAGGGTTCTTCTGCAAACAAATCCCATCACTAACTTCTTAAATTATTTTCAAATTCCTTTTGTAAAAAATATTTTTTCACATCCCACTATTTGTATTCGCTATAAATTGCTTTCTTCCTCCTATTTAAGCTTAACAAAAGCAGTTTTAACCAATCTTAAGAACAAAATCCGACGGAAAATTTTCCTGGTTTTAATAATCTTGGTTAAAGAACCCGGTATTTTAGCCAAATTTCTTCACCATCTTGCCTTTAAGTTATTCTGCTCGGGTTTAATCCTTAATCCCCTATCTACCTCAATTTCTCTTTCCTTACAAAGAAACTTGTCCTGCTCTTTAGTGTTAACTCCAAAATATTGGATTAATGGTTTATGAAAGGTTTTTAATCTCCTCCGGGAAAAATTGATCTGTCTTTGAGTAATAGGTTTCCAGGTTGAAAATAATATTAAAGGATTACTAATTTTTTTGTCCATTGGTCTCCTTTTTGGGGTCTGTCAAATGACTAAAACAGGGGAAAATCGCAAAAATAGTTGACGCGTCAACTATTTCCCCATATAATTATATGAAAATGGGGTGTGAGGTCAATGCTGCTAATTCGAAAAATTTGGTTGGACATGAAAGAGATTTTGCGCCTGGCCCGACAAATCATAGATACCGAGCTTGAACCATTAAACCTATCCGGGGCAGAAGGCGATTTACTCTTTCTCCTACTTACAGGAAGCAATAACCTTCAGCAGGAACAACTTGCAGAACAACTTGATAAAGGAAAGGCTGCCGTATCGCGGACGGTTGCTTCTCTGGAATCTAAAGGATACGTCATCCGGGTCCGCAATAATTCCGATAAAAGGGCTTTTAATGTTACCCTTACAGAAAAAGCTTTCTCGGTTGGGGAGGAAATTAAGGAAATTTACGATGAGCTTTATGTCCAGGTAAGGGAAGGTATAGCGGATGAAGAATTTATTCAGGTTGAATCTTTGTTAAAACGAGTCGCTGAAAATCTTAAATCCCAGGGGGAAAGATGATGTATCTTGAGCTTGCAACTGGTTTCGGGATATTAATTGGATATTTTGCAATATGTCTGACCGGAGCACTTACTCTCCGCCACTTTGTAGCCTTACCCAGAGAAATCTTCCGCAAAATTTTGCACCTCATCTTATTGGGCTCAATTTTCCTCCTGACATATGGGTTTGAAACCTGGTGGCTATCAGCAATTGCAGCCCTTGGATTTATGGCAGTGGCTTTCCCCATTCTTTTCTTTGCTGAGCCGATTCCTGGTTTTTCTAAACTCCTCATAGAGCGAAAAAGGGGAGAAATTAAGAGAAGCATGATCGTGGCTTTCAGTATGTTTGCTATTTTGATTGGCTTTTGCTGGGGTTTTTTGGGATTAAAATTTTTGGTTATTGCCTCCGTCCTTGCCTGGGGTTTAGGTGACCTGGCAGCAGCATTGGTAGGGAAAAAATTTGGGCAATATTATATTGAAGGAAAGAAAACCCTTGAAGGAACTCTGGCAATGTTTGGGGTTTCCTTTGTTTCCGTCCTGGTGGTTTTGTTTGCATACGGTTCCCTGGACTGGTATGGGTACGTCCCAATTGCCTTATTAACTGCAGCCGGAACTTCAATCGTTGAGTTATATACAAAGAATGGCATGGATACCCTTACCTGTCCATTTACAGCAGCAGCAATCATGACCCCCCTTGTTCTTTTATGGGGGGTGTGAAAAACTGAAAACAAAACAAGGAGAACGCACCCTCATAGCTTCAGTAATAATGAGCTCTCCGGGCCCAATAGTTGTTGGGGTAGCGCTTTTTTTTGGTCGTTCATCTACACAACTTGCAGACTTTATTCGTCGGACAGCAGAATTAATCGCGATTATCGTATCATTGGTTGTGTTTCGGATTCTGCATAAAGGCGAAAAACCTGATCAGGAGTACAAAGAAAAACTTGAGAGAACCGCTAACTTTTTTGTCGGAGCGGCAATGTGCCTTTCGGGGACTGCAATTATTTTTGTAGCCCTTTTCTCCCCTGCTACAGAAAGAGGAAACGTCATCCCGGGACTTATTATTGCTTTTTTAGGAGCGGTAGTAAACTCCTGGTTTTTTCTACGCTACCGCAGACTCAATAGCCAAAAACCCGATGCCATACTTGCTGTACAGAGCAAACTTTACCTGGCTAAATCCCTGGTTGACGGCTGTGTAACCTTTGCACTGGCAGTCATTACTATAGCTCCTGAAGCCCCCGCAACTTTTTATGTTGATATTGGTGGTTCGATAATTGTTGGAGCATATTTACTTATGAACGGTTTCATTACAATCCGGGGAAGGAGTACTGAGGTTCTTCAAAATAAAACCATGGATATTAAAAATAGTATGATTGAGAAAGACCTGAGAGCAATGGGGGTAATAATGAGGATTATTCCCAAAATTCTTTTTACTGAAAGCGGATTGCGGCTTTTAAGTAAAATGCCTAAAAAAGTGGGGGGAAAGGCAAAAAGGGGTAACATGCGGGTGGAAGAAAAGTGGATTAACCGAAAAGATGGTTCCCAACTGCGCATTTGTATTTTTAAACCTTTAGAGCCCGTTCAAAATGTTCCTGGTATTCTCTGGTTACACGGGGGAGGTTATGCCCTGGGAAGTGCAGAACAAGCAGGGACAACAGCAAATAGATTGATTGAGGCCAGTAAATGTGTTGTTATCGCCCCGGACTACCGTTTGTCAACTGAAGCCCCCTATCCCGCCGCTCTTGAAGACTGTTATGAGAACCTTTTATGGATGAAATCCAATGCAAAAAAACTGGGAATAAGGGATGATCAGCTTATGGTAGGGGGAGACAGTGCGGGAGGTGGATTGGCTGCTGCACTTACCCTTTATGCCAGGGATAAAAGACAAGTAGCGATTGCCTTTCAAATGCCCCTTTACCCAATGATAGATGATAGGATGACAAGCAACTCTTCAAAAGATAATAATGCCCCGGTTTGGAACTCTAAATCTAACTATAATTGTTGGAAACTTTATCTCGGTGATTTGTTTGGTTCTGCAAAGGTCCCTTACTATGCTGCCCCTTCCCGGGCTAAAGATTTAAGCAACCTCCCTCCAGCAGCAACTTTTGTTGGAGAACTGGAACCTTTTAGGGATGAGGTTATCCAATATGTAGAAAACTTAAGAACAGCGGGAATTCCAGTTGATTTTCAAATTTTTAAAGGGTGTTATCACGCTTTTGAACAGGTATGCCCAAAGGCTGAAATAAGCCAAAAAGCAATTTCTTTTATTAAAAATTCATTTAAGCATGCCGCCGAAAACTACTTCGCGGAACAGAAAAAAGGGTAACCAGAATATGCTGGTTTTTGGGGTTAATTTTTTTAAATTAATCCGATTAGGCAAAAAAAGCTTTGCATTGAAAGATAGCCTATCAAAAGTTAAAATAAAGGCCTGATTAAATTTCCCAAGGGAAATCGATCAGGCCTTTTGGTTTCTTCATTTTTTTTAGGTTCGAGAAAAAATTCTCTTTTTTTCTAGCTTTCTCCAATAATAATTAAATTAATCCCATTCCATCTTTTTTCTATTTATTGGAACTGGTTAAAGAAGAATTTGCCTTAAAATGAACTCATTGTTTAGAGGTGTACTGGCACGATTTTAGTTTAGGAGGTTTGAGTTTATTGCATTTTCTTTTTAGGACCTATAATCCCTTTTTTTCAATGATGATAGCATACTATCGGAATGCCTTTTGAGAATTTTTGAAAAGTCCTCCCGGGGTAATGTTTGGACTTTTTTCATATCCTCCCAAATTTTCTCCGTTGCTTCCTTTTCTACTATTCCTTGCAAACATCCATAAACTAAAATGTGTTCCGAACAAATGACTAAAATATTTTGTCTCTCACAAAATTTTTTTACATCCCTTAAATTATTGCTCGCTATTGATCCATTTTCAACCATAGCATGTGTTAATGCCGCACTCTCCCCTGTCCCCATTATTTGTCCCGAAAAATCACCATTTTTTATAAAATTAAAGAGCCGTTCTTTTTCACTCCCAACTTCAATTTCAATAATTTTTTCTGGGTTTTCATTTTCAAATTCCCTAAACCTCTCCCAAAAGGATTTAAACCTGGGGTTTATTTTCATCATTTTTAACTCCGCTCTAACTTCCCGAGGAACTCGAAAAAATTCTCCAAAACATTCAATCAAAAAATCAAATTCATTCACTCTTAAAAAAGAAGAAATGAAGTCTGTGTCTGCAAAAACAAGGTGAGGGTCCTCAATCCACAAATTCATGGTCGAGAACCCCCTCAGCAATTTCAAAATACCCAAAATTTAATAAAAATTCTTTTGCTTTTCCTTTAGATATCAATCCTTTTTCCCTTGCTTTTTTTACCTTTTTCGGAACATCTGACATCGTTTCATATCCAAAAGTGCGCTCATAAATCTTTGTTGGAAAACCCAGCATTTTTGCTTCATTTACTACTCCTTCTTTAAATAGGTCTGCCTTTTTTTTATCCAGTCGGTTAATTTCTTGTAATCTCCAAATCATGCACTTGTGGCTAACATTAAAATAATTTTCCAACTCAATTATCTCTTCCATTTCAAGGGCTTTTTCCCCAAATCTTTTTTCAATATAAAATTCCAAACCCTCTTTTGGGAGCAATAAGTTCACCGCAAATTGATCCGCTCGAAACTCTTCGACAGTTTTTTGGTCAAAAACTCCCGTTTTACAGGCCCCACCTTCTCTTCCTGAAGAATATTTGATGTGGTAGAATTCATGAGCAGCTGTAAAAATTTGATGTCCCAAGGTTTTGGCAGTATTAATTAAAATCAGTTTGACTTTATCCTTTTTTAGAAACATCCCCGAAATTTTCGATTCTTCCTCAAAAGGAAGAAAAACGAGAGATATATTTTCCTTAAACTTTAGAACCTTGAAAATATCAATAGGCTCATGCGAACTTAATCCAAGTTGATTTCTTGTTTCCAATGCTTTTACATTGGGAGAGGTTTCTGCTTTCACTTTAAGAACCCTCACCTTTCTGTAGAATTTTTTCCAGTTCCAATGCAGAAAGAACAAAGCTTTTTGCCCAAGCAACAATTTCTAAATCACTTTCTTGTAAATCCTCTGCCCTAAACGCCAACATTAATGGTTCCTCTGAATTGCTTTTTCCTTTTTCAGTAAAATACTCTAGGGAATAGCCGTAAAAGGTTGCTAAATCTTTAAGTGTTGATAGGTCAATTTTTCTTTTTCCTTTTTCATAATAACTGAGTGTTACCCTGTTAATACCCGCTACTTGGGCTGCTTGTTCCTGAGAAAATCCTGATTCCTTCCTTGCCTCTCTTAATCTTTTTCCAATTTCCAGAAACAAGTCATTAGTCATATTTAACCCCTCTCAAATCAACTTTTTGTTACACTTAACTCTTTTCTTTAACATGATTGTAACAAATTGTTGCCAAAAATTCAACCTTGTTTCAAACCTTTGTTTTTATTAAGGGCCTTTCATCACAACCAGAGATAATGGCTAGGTTTTTAGGATTCTTTTTTGTCTATGGATTAGCAACATCTTAAGTTTTGCTCAAAAAATCAGAGATTTCTACTAAAAAGGGACCCCTTCAAAACTCCTATCTCAAAATCAAAAAGAGGCTTCCGGGAGCCTCTGCTTTAATTCTACCTTTGTGCTTTAAATACTAAAATTATTCTTTTAACCAGTTATAACTGGACAGTGTAAAGCTTTTTTAAAGCCATATTTTGTGAAGGAAGTTTTCTTAAGTAAATTAAATAATCTCTCTCGTAACTGGGTAAGACAAGATTATGGGTTAGTTTTCTTTATTGTAATAGTTTGATTATCAATAACAAGTTCCAATTCCTCTTGATCGTTTTTCTTCAAGGTAACATTGCCGTAATGTAATTGGCGATGATGATTAGGGCATACGTTAATTAAATTATTTACTCCTAAACTTCCCCTTTGTTGATTAGAAACCGGTATTATGTGATGAACTTCTATAAAAAGTTGCCCATCTCTTTTTCTAAAAACAAATGGGTTTTTCCCAAGGGCCTCGCAGATTTGGCATTTAAAACCAGTTATTTCTTTGTATTTTTCAGCGATCTTTCCTCTCTCAATCGCTTTACTTAGCCGTTCCTTTACTTCCGGAGCAGCATCAGCATATTTTTGGGAAATTTCTTCAATTACTTTTTTGGAATCAAAGTTTTCTTTATTAAAATCAAAAGACTCAAAATTCTCTATTTCTTGCATTATAGCTTTAAAAGTTTCAGATTTTAAAGGCATAGTTGCTGCCTGAAAGCCTTCAATTAAATGCTTATCATAATTTTCTCCTTCAAAAATCGGAGACCCTATAGAGATGGGATTATTAAGAAGGTTTTTTATAAATTTAACCCTTACTCTATACCGCTCTTTCCTTGAGGAATTTTCATTCCCAAAAGAGGGCTCTGGTTCTTCCCTGAGAGATGCTTCATCCAAAATTTCAACCACAGCATAAATTCCCCTTTTTAATTTTTCTTTCCCCTTCAGTTGTTCTTTCGTTCTTCTATCATGAGTAACCCTCACTACTCCAAGTTGCCCTTTCCGGAATAAATCTTTATGCCCGTCCGTGACAGTTAAGTAATCATACTTCTCTCCCCTAGAAAGGAAATCATCAATAATCCATCTTTTTGGATTACAGAAAAATGTCCAGTACCCAGTAAATTCTTTCATGAAGCAACCCTCCTGGAGAAGAATTTAGTTTGTCCTTCACAAAATATTAGGCCCTTATCAATAGATTGCAGAAATAACCATTATTACTGGAAGAGATTGTGCGCACCAAAATTCTCCTCAAGGTAACATGTTTTTCATAAAGATTTAAACAATGACCTTTACTAAAAAATGTTACCTGAATTGGAGTTTTCCAAAATAGTGGTTTTGTTAAAGTTTGATGCTATACCCCCCCTAAACAGTTCAGTCAGACATCAAAAATCAATAAGCAAACTTATTTTTAAAATAGCACAAAAAGCCCCCAGGAATCAACCGATTTAGGGGCCCTTCTTTTAACTTTTCCCCCTTTATTATAATTTCCTTTTTAAGCTTCACTAAGAGATGCTTTTAAGATTGGCGTTAATATTTTCTAAAACATTCACTATAAACATAAACTAAAATATAGAATTTTTTGAGTAATCAATCTACCAAGTCATTAACAATAAAATTTTTCTTTGCGAATTTTACCTGACACTACTGAAAGGTGAAAAAGGAGGACCGATGGGCACATCCATTGGTTGCCAGGATTTTATTTGCATTAATTCAAAACTAGGATATAATTATTAAAAATACCGGGATAATTTTTCCCATTGAGGTGACCCATGGCAAAACAAAACTTGTTTACGGCCGCAAACGCCCTTTCTCTGTCCCGCCTGATCTTTCTTCCCCTTCTGTTTTTAGCCCTTTATTCCGAGCAAAGGTGGATTTTTTTCTCCCTTTTTCTTATCCTGGGTTCCACCGATTACTTTGACGGGTTGGTGGCAACGCGATTGAATCAAAGAACAGAATTGGGGAAAACTCTTGATTCTCTTGCCGATTTGTTTTTTTATCTTGCCTCCGCCTACTTTCTTTATTACCTCTTCCCGGATGTGGTACATTTCAACATGAACTTTTTATGGATTATAATTGGCCTTTTACTCCTTTCATTTATTGTATCCGCTGTGAAATTTGGAAAACCCATTATGATGCACACTGCTCTTCTCCGTTTGTGTGCAGTTCTGGTTTTTTTCCTCATTCTCCTATCCTTTTTCTTTGATACCCGCTATTTAATGGCCTTTGTTCTTACTGTTTATTTCGTGGGTTTTTTAGAGGTTATTGCCATATTTATCATATTCGGGAATGTGGATAGAGATACCGTATCCATCCTCCATTTGTACCGGCAAAAAAATGTTTTCAAAACTCAGAACTGAAAATTGCTTATCAAAAGTATAGCTTGGTTTTATTTGCAAAGAGAATAACAATTTTGAACTATACTACTGCCAGTGCCTTTCGTATTGGCGGTTTTCTTTTTTTGATACCCCCCATCCCCCACATCAAGCCCAGCTTCTACTTCCCGCCTTCTGCCATGATAACAGCCTGATAAATATTCTTCTCTTCTGGAAATTATCCTCATATTACTCCTTGATAAACCCGAAGAGTTTTTCTTGAATTGACAAAACATCTCGGCTCTTTTTAGGTTTAAAAACGTAATACTTCCCTATATTTTTTTTTTAAGTTGGTACCAATATAAGATCTACCCTTTATCAAAAAAATGCCTGTAATAACTCTCTGAGTTATATATTGCAACTAAAGGATTATGCCCCAATACTCTATCTTTTACAGCAAGAACCGTAGTCGGAGCTTCTGAGTATTTTAAAAAGAGACTGTCATGCCCCACACAAAGGCCTAAAACTACATTAAATTCGGTTCCGCATTCAGATAGTAATTTTGCCTGGCCGATAGGGTTGCAGCCTGCTTCAAAACCTTCCATAGAGAATCTATCTTCCGGAGGTACCCCGACTTTCCTTTTATCAACCCCTCCACAGCAGCATACAGCCGAGTTTACTTCTAACCCTTTACTCTCAAAAAATTCTACAACTTTTTTTGCCTCTTTTTCCAGGCCAATACAATAAGCTAAACCAATATTCTTAAAATCAGCCGCAAGGGCATATTCCGCTATTTCAACAAGACGGGGCCATTTTTTATAACCCGTGAATTCAATATGAGCTGCTGTTTTATATAATTTTTTGTTTTCATCTTTTTTATACTCATCCAAAGTTTCCGATAACCAATTACCCTCGTACTGCATACACCAATTGGGAAAATTATCTTTTCCCTGTTGGCAACCTTTATCGTTACATTTAGCACAGATAGAAAATAGTCTTTCATTTTCTTTTTTATTATTTGTCATAAAAAATCACCTCATTTTATTTTGCTAATAAATCATTTGCAATTAAGTTTTTTAAAACTGGAGATCCTGGCCGAAAAAATTTCCTCTCTTTTTGATTACCCATAAAGCTTTTTAAGAATAACAGGAAAAGTTCAATTTGCTTCTTTAATTTCTCGGTTCTTTATTAACTCCCTTTTCCCTTTTCTTAAGCAAACTATTTTTTTTGTTAGGCAATCTCTTTTATAAAAATATCCATAATTCCCTGGATTAATTAAAATAACTCCATAAAAATTCCTTCCTTTTCAGTTTTTCCAAAATATTGCCGATCAGAAAAAAGCTTTCCAGACCATGATTGGCTTTGTGAACTTAACCTAACAATACTTGAAAAAAAGCGGAATCAAAGCTATAATTAAAGTATTAAATTATTAAAATAACTAATCGGGGGGTTTTGGGAAAAGGTTTTATTTCCCAAAAAGTATCTAAAAGGTTTTTGAAGAAGCCATAAAAAAAGGCGGCAATGATGCCCCGGTTTTATTTGGACGCTTTATCGGGGAAGAGCCAATAGCGTAACCGGCCATAGGTCGGTTTTTTTCGTTGGTTTTTAAATTATAATTTGTTTTCCCCTGAAGTTCATCAAATATTTCCGGTTTTGGTTTTATTGCAAATAAAATTGCCTAGTGGAGACAAAAAGAAAGGAGGTGGAAAAATGACAAAAAAAATATTTTTAATTCTCCTTGTTGTAGGATTGGTTGGAATTTTTCCCGGGTGTGGTTTAGTAGATGATTCATTTGATACAAAAACCTGGAACTGGGAACCATTGTGGTTTGAAGAAGAACGAGGCTTAAATTATTCCTTAAAAGCCGAACTCAAGACAGAAACCATAAAAAGTGGGGAAATGAGTTTTGGTGTAGCTGATCTTGGAGGCGATGTTTTGATACTTCAAGTTAGCGGAAATTTCGGTGGGGAAGGTTTTTCCGCTATGACTTTTGCCTTCTTCGATGAACAAGATAACCCCATATTTTCCTTATGGGATATTCTATTCGAAATTGGAGAACAAGTTGGAAAAGAAAATTTTGAACTACTTGAAGGAATTTTTGATTTTTTTTGGTTCTACCATACGTTCGGTGTTATTGCACAAGATAAAACACTCCATGTAGGCTTCATGGATGAATTTATACTATTTTCTGAAGATGATCCTGAAAAAATTATTCTTTCCAGAACTATTAATATTCCGGGGATAAAAAAACACCGTGGAGAACAAGGTTATATTGTTGACATAGTCTTGTCTAGTGAAAAAAACGAGAATACAATAACAATAATATGTAATTTTTTGATTTCTTTTAAGGGGCCAATATTATTGACCGGGAAACAATTTTTTTACCTGGAAGGAGAAGTTGCAAAAATTTTGTCCATGGAGCTTAAAAGTTTTTCTTACTAACCCAGTCTCCTAACTCTAAAAAATTTTTGTTTTCCTTGTTATTAGCTAAAACAAGAGGAATATTGGCTTTTTCCTAGAGTGTTGTGATTGCCCAGGAGAACCTGCCAAACAACCAAAAAATGTGTCAATAATCAAATGGCCGGTCGTTACATTAGCCTTGTAATTCAATACATGGACCCGAGAATCGATTTTGATGGAATTGGTAAGTGTTACAGGGAAGAATAATGAAAAAAACTTGGCGGCAGGTAGAGTATAATATAGTTCACAAAAGTTAAACAAAAAAGGAAAGCCATCGGCAACTCCGAAAAATGGAATGTGAGAGCAAACCAATTTAAAGGAGTTGAACCGATGGCTTACCCTCATTCGAACCTAAATTTTGAGAAAATGCTAATGAAATTTATTACAGAAGAGGGTCCCATGTTGGAAATGCTCACGTGGCTCTGTGAAAAACTTATGAATACAGAAGTTGCCTCTAAAATCAATGCGGATAAAAAGGTATTGTAATCTAACGGGAATTTTCTTTTTTGTTAACAACTTCTGACTTTTTTAAATCAGTTTGACAAAAAGTTTGAGCAGAAAAGGGTCGGGAAATAGGCTTTTACCGTCTTGTTGCTCCCCCTTCTCTGCTCCCATCAATTTTTGAACTTGGGTTTTGGATTTTTTCTTTTCCTATTTAATATTTCCCCATGTTTCAATTAGGGTAATTTCTGTGCCAGTAAAACCATATTTCAGCACAATTTCAAGTTCATGATTATCCTCAGGTTTTTCCTCGGGCCTGGGGGCTACCTTAACTTCCCAGTTATGATCAGTTTCTTTGTATTCTATTGTAGTATCCTTACTCAAATAATCAACGTAATTTATTTTTAAGCCAACTAAGCTAATATCTTTCTCTATTATATTATTATCTTTATCTTTAATAACTACCTGGAATTTTAGCCATGTTTGCGGCAGGGGGTATGAAGCACTTCCTTTTACTATGAAAGAGTTGTTTTCACTTATATCAAGGGGGATCTCTTCTTCCACCATTTCAAATTCAACGGTCAAATCCGCACCCTCAACTTCAAAGTCACCCTCGAAGTCCTCGAACCCCGCAAGAACGGCGGTAAACCAGTAACTTCCATCGAGCAGATCCTTGGTAGCTTCACCCGATCCATCTGTTACTAATGCATCTCCTACCGGCACAGTTCGAGCCGCATCTGAATAAACCTGGATCGAGACTCCCTCCAGCTGGTTTTCCTCAGCAAAAGTTACTGTGTACTTAACCACAGGCTCTTCTACAAGTTCGAATTCAACCGTCAAATCCGCACCCTCAACTTTAAAGTCATCCTCGAAGTCCTCGAACCCTGCAAGGCTGGCGGTAAACCAGTAACTTCCATCGAGCAGATCCTTGGTAGCTTCACCGGATCCATCTGTTACTAATGCATCTCCTACCGGCACAGTTCGAACCGCATCTGAATAAACCCTGATCGAGACTCCATCCAGCTGGTTTTCTTCAACAAAGGTTACAGTGTACTTAACCACAGGCTCTTCTACAAGTTCGAATTCAACCGTCAAATCCGCACCGTTTACTCCAAAGTCACCCTCGAAGTCCTCGAACCCTGCAAGACCGGCGGTAAACCAGTAACTTCCATCGGGCAGATCCTTGGTAGCTTGCCCCGATCCATCTGTTAATACTGCATCTCCTACCGGCACAGTTCGAACCGCAT
>PUKG01000234.1 GCA_003550445.1 Halobacteroidaceae bacterium | reverse complement strand
GCCTTGGGGCAATTGCAGGGATTTTTTTCCTTTTGCAGGGGAAAAATTGTCGGGTGACTGGAGTAATTGAAGGGCCGGTTCCCGACCGGCTCTCTTTTCTGTTACCTCCGGAAATTATTGTCCTAAATACTAATGGTGATAATATACCCGAAGTTGATGCAGATATAGCTATTGTTGTTGATAGCAGCGACCTGGACCGCCTGGGGCGGGTTCAAGAAATTGTTAAGGATTTAAAAATAATTAACATTGATCACCATCCGGATAACCAGTTCTTCGGAAAAATTAATCTGGTTGACGAGAAGGCTTCCTCTGCATGTGAAATCCTGGGCCTTTTATTGCAGGATAAAATTCATCTTTCCCCCAGGGTGTTGGAAGCCTGGACCGCAGGAATTCTTTACGATACTGGAGGATTACGCCACCCCAATACCCGCAGAGAAACCCTGGAAATATTGGCTTCCTGGATGGGAGTAGGGATGAAGCTATATTCTATCCAGGAGAGGCTTTTTGGCAGACAAAAACCATCATCATTCCAGATTTATCGGAAAGCTTTAGAAGATTTACGCTTTTATAGGGAAGGGAAGATTTCCTGGACAGTAATAAAAGAGGAAACAAAAGATGGTTCTCCCCGAGAGGTAACCCAGAAGATAATAGATGAAATCCGAAGTATCGAAGGGGTTGAAGTGGCAATTTTGTTTGTTGAGCAGGGGGAAAAAACAAAGGTTAGTTTCCGCAGTAAAAATTTCCCTGTAAATGAAATTGCCGCTCGCTGGGGAGGGGGAGGTCACATTAGGGCTGCGGGGGCAACCATAGAAAAATCATTTTCCAGGTTGTATCCAGAAATCTTGAAAACAGTGGGGGAAGGACTGGATGAATGGAATAATTAATTTATTAAAACCCCCCGGAGTGAGTTCTGCCCGGGTAATTAACCGAATAAAAAAGCGATGGGACTGGAAAAAAGTCGGACATACTGGAACCCTGGATCCTCTGGCAGCAGGAGTTCTCCCTATTTGTGTTGGAAAGGCCACAAAAGTTGCAAGCCTCATAATTCTTGAGGACAAAACTTATTGGGGAGAAATCCTACTGGGGCAGGAAAGGGATACTGATGATGCTTACGGGAAGGTAATTAACGAGTTTCCCATTAACTGTAGCAAAGAAGATGTTATTAGAGAGTTTAAAAAGTTTTCGGGTGAGATTTTCCAGACTCCACCCAGAGTGTCTGCTGTAAAAGTTGAAGGGGAGAGAGCATACAGGAGAACCAGAAGGGGCGAGGAATTTAAAATTTCTTCTCGAAGGGTAAATGTTTTTAGTTTAAAGCCATTAGAAGTTGATTTACCTCGAGTCAGGTTCTGGATTCATTGCTCGAAAGGTACTTATATAAGATCCATAGCAAGGGACCTGGGGCGAGCCCTTGGGGTTGGAGGTTACCTTAGTTTTTTAATCAGAACCAGTACAGGGCCCTTTAAGATCAAAGATAGTTTTAGCCTCGAGGAAATGGAAAAAATCGGGCCCGAGGGATTTTTGCTCAACCCAGACTATGCTTTGCAACACCTGCCCTTTCTGGTTACAGGGGATGAAGGTCGGCAAAAAGTAATTTTTGGGCAGGTCCTTAAAGTTGATGATTTATTCCAAGTTTTTATTGATAAGGGAGATATTTATCGACTTTATGACCAGGGGGGGAACTTTCTGGCTTTATGCCGAGCAGGGGAAGAGGGTTACCACCCCTTTAAAGTTTTCATTTGAGGTGAAAAATTAACCATGGAAGTATACCAGATATCTTCAAGAGAAGAAATAACAGTCAGAGGGATTTTCCTTGCAATGGGGACTTTTGATGGGGTTCATCTGGGGCATAAAAAAGTTATTGAAACCACCATTTCAAGGGCCCGAAAGCTGGGAGTTCCAGCGGGAATTTTTACTTTCTGGCCCCATCCTATTTCTGTCCTGAATCCCCCCCGTGCTCCTACACTTTTAACCTCTCTGGAGGATAAACTATACCACATGGGATCCCTTGGGGCTGATATATGCCTTGTTCAGCAGTTTACCCCGGAATTCGGCCACCTGGATTACCGGACATTTATCAATGATTACCTGGTAGAAAAACTTGATATCAGGGGATTGGTCGTTGGTGCAAAATTCCGTTTTGGGGATAGGGGCCAGGGAGATAAGGAAAAAATTAAACTGGCCGGAGAAGAATTTGGTTTTGAACCAATAATCCTTGACCCCCTGACAATTAATGGGTTTAGTGTTAGCAGTACTCTCATTCGCAGATTGATTAAAGCTGGCCGGGTTGATGAGGTTCCCGCTTTTCTTGGTAGACCTTATGGGATCAGGGGAAGGGTGGAAAAAGGAGAAGGGAGGGGTACAACCCTTGGTTATCCAACTGCCAATCTCGATTTTCCTTCGGGTTTAACCGTTCCTCTGCAGGGAGTTTATGCTGTGAAAGCCCGGGTTAACGGAAAAACTTTCCCGGGTGTTTTAAACCTGGGATCCTGCCCCACTTTTGGAAAGGAAAAAGAGGGTGTTGAAGTTCACCTTTTAGGCCTTAACGATGAAATTTATGGACAGGAAATCTCTGTTTGGTTTCATAAATACCTTCGTCCGGTTAGGCTTTTCCCCAGGGCAAATGATTTGCAGGAGCAAATTGCCCTTGATATTAAAGTAACAAAAGAAAAGTTGGGATTTGATTAAAAGGTTCAGTTTCTTTACACTGCAGAGTGTTTATGGTAAAATGAATTCTGTAAAATGTTTTGCTCCCTTTTCTCGGAAAGGAGAGGCTCCGACTCTTTTCTTGGATTGGGGTGTAACTAAAAAAGGAGG
>PUKG01000278.1 GCA_003550445.1 Halobacteroidaceae bacterium | reverse complement strand
TACCTGCTTTATTATCTATCCTCTTAACTCTAAGTTTAATAGTATGTGAGCCGGAAGCGTCGGCAAACCATTTCGGCGCGCGTGAGATTACTTACAGGAATGTAAATACTGAGCTGACGATACAGGATCTTGATCTGCCCGGGAGTATCGGGCGTTATACTTTTTCGGGGTTAACGGATTCGCTGCCCTATACAGTAACAGAAGACGATCTGGGCATTAATGACCTTACAATTTCAGATGGCAAAAATGAAATAACGGTTAAAATTGTAGTCACTGATACTTCGAGAGAAGTGGATCGGTATGGCTGGACCATTGTTGAGGCTAGCGAGGATACACGGATTGTCTATGTTTCCAGTTCAGAAGGAGATAATGATCAAACTAATCCCAATGAATTAGGGAATTTAAGGCCTGGAGCTCATAAGGCATACAAGATAGGTGTAACATCTCCTGATGATACTCCTAAAGAGCAATACCAGGATATATTGAGAATAAATCCTGTTATGACCGGGGATAATACTCCCGAGGGAGAGGTTAGCGCCAGCTCACAACACTGGGTTGCGCCGGCGTGGGGAGCTTTTGCTGCAGGGGCAAACACGAATCACGGATACCCGCATTGGATGGTTTCCTCACCACGGAACGAGTGGCTGCAGTATAAATTCAAAGAAGCAGTAGTAATACACAGGTATGCAGTCTCTTCTTCTCGCCGTAGCGATGCCGATTTAGATTCCACACCCAGAGATTGGACTTTTAAAGGAAGCAATGACGGACAAGACTGGACAGTCTTAGATACAGTTAGCGGCGAAAAAAACTGGAAACGGGACGAACAGAGGAAATTTAACCTTAAATCACCGGGCTCTTATCAATACTACAGGTTAAATATATCGGAAAACAATGGTGGAGATAGGCTGTATGTTGGTGAACTTGAGTTGATGGCTGAGGTTACCGTTAGCGTTGATCCCGTAAGGACAATTTCGAAGGCGCGTTCACTTATTCGTGACGGTTATGCGGACTGGATTTTGCTGAAAAGAGGTGATAGCTGGGGAGAAACCTTGAATTTCTCTCAATCGGGTTCTGGCCGTTCAGTTCAAGAGTCAATAGTTATGGCCGCTTATGGAAATACGGATGACTCTCGTCCTAAAATCTCCGGGTTACGCACTCACGGTGGGAGTGGGGGAAGACACAACCGGAACTGGATAATTTCCGGAATTAACTTCCGAAGTTTTAACGACACTTATCCGATGGAAAACTTGCTTATTGAAGACAGTGTAGGGGGAGGGGTAATCCGATCGGATAATGTTGATTTCCGGCGCAGTATTATAGCAGATCGATATACTACCGGAAGCAGTCATCAGCAGGGGTTCTATACGAGCGGCGCCGAGAACTTGTTGTTTGAGGAGAATGTATTCGATCACAACGGCTGGTGGAATTACCAGACTAACCCGGGGGACTATGATGAATATGATCCTTCTCAAAGTTATCAGGAAGGGGATTTTGCGCATTATGATAACTGGCTGTATGAAGCAACTGAAGATAATCCTGCAGGATTTCCTGATGAGCAGATAGGATGGAGAATTAGGGGGAACCCCACAATTTTCAATCACAATGTATATGTGGGTACTAATTCACCTCCGGTCCGTTTTTTTAGAAATATATCCACCCGCGCTTCAAGCAACGGTATCCAGATGGGCGGAGGAGGTATTGCCCTGGAAAACATCTTTGCCTACAATCCTATAAGTGTTCTCAGTTCCAGGGACACTGACTGGCCTATTGAATTTAAATGCAGAAACAATCTTATTATGGATACTATAACATACCTTCTCCGGCACACCCAGAGTCACGGTGTTGGATGGGGGATAAGCGTGAATAATCTTGACCCGGAAAAAGAGCACACTGTTGAAGGTAATATTCTGCTTCGGGTTCGCAGGCAGAATATCAGGATATCTGACAGCAGCAGCAGGCCAGCCGGGATTCATAATCTTCAAGTTAAAAATAACATAATTTATGGAGGTTTTGACGGGATATCCAAAACCGGTTCTTCCAGGCTCTCTAACATATCGATCACTAATAATATTATAGAGACTGAAGGGACTTCCAGATGGAACAGAGTTCTGGAAACAAATTCTGCTTATTTCGGTGTCACGGAGTTCAGAAGCAACAGATATAATAAAATAGATGATGAGCTTTCAGCTCCTTTTCGTGTAGATGGATCCAATTATGATTTTGCAGACTGGCAGAATATGGCAGATGATACTGATTCTAATTACGGGCCGTTTAAGTTTATCGATCCTGATCGCAGCTTAGCCACCTACAACGCCTCTCTCGGGGGCGAGGAAACCTTCGAGGCCTTCATCTACACAGCGCGTCAGCAGTCCCGCCATAACTGGAGCTGGGATTATCATCCGATAAGGATTCTGGACTACTTCCGAGAGGGGTTTACGGTCATAGAGCCTCCGAGTGAAGTTAAAGATTTAAAGGCACAGACAAAAACTGAAAAAGACGGGGAAGCGCTTCTCTCCTGGACTGCTCCGGGAAAACACGGTGATAAAGGAAACAATATTGGAGGGCATTACGAAGTCCGATATGCCACGTATCCGGTAACTGGTGCTTCTTTAAGCTGGTGGAACAGTATATCCGAATCTGAATGTTACTACTCTGGCGCGCAATTATTCGATAATCCTGAAAACGCCGGAGAGACCGAAGAAAGGGTTGTGAGGGGATTATACCCCGGGACCACGTTCTACTTCGGTATCAGGACCCATAATAGTGACTCTCAGGTGAGCTGGCTTGATAAAAAATTACTGGATGGCGATCCGGCTAGCGC
>PUKG01000268.1 GCA_003550445.1 Halobacteroidaceae bacterium | reverse complement strand
TTCCATTAGTTTTTCAATTGTTGTAACTCCGGGGGTATATATTTCTTCTTTCTCCGGGGTAGGGATTTTCTCCTCTTGTTTTTGCACACTACTTTTGGCTTTTTCTACATTGGCCGCATATCCACAACTGTCGCAAAAAAGGACACTATCCTCCCCTGTTTCCGCCAGGACCATGAATTCATGGGAATCCGTTCCTCCCATAGGTCCCGTATCTGCCTCAACCACCCGGTAATCCAATCCACACCTTTCAAAAATCCTACAATATGCATTATGCATATCCTGGTAAGTAACATCCAGAGAATCCCAACTGGCATGAAAGCTGTAGGCATCTTTCATGGAAAACTCCTTGGCCCTTAAAAGTCCGAAACGGGGCCGGATTTCATCCCTAACCTTGGTTTGAATCTGGAAAAAGTTTTGGGGAAGGTCCTTATAGGATTTTAGTTCGTGCCTGATTAAATCTGTCATTACTTCTTCATGGGTGGGACCAATACAATATTCCCGGTCTTTCCTGTCTTTTAGCTTAACCATTAATTCTCCCATTTCATCCCATCTTCCCGATTCCTTCCACAATTCTGCCGGGTGAAGCAGGGGGAGGTGGACTTCCTGGGCCCCAATCCTTCCCAGTTCTTCCCTGATTATTTGCTCCACCTTGCGGACGACCCTGTAACCCAGGGGTAAAAAAGAATAGATCCCTGCAGCAACCCTGCGAATCATTCCTCCCCTTAGCATAAGTTCGTGGCTTGGAGTTTCAGCTTCCGTGGGTTTTTCTTTAAAAGTCGGAATATAAAGTTGAGACATTTTCATAAAAATCTTCCTTTCTAAAATAAAATAACCTCTCATCCACCTAGGGACGAGAGGTTTTTCCACCCGCGGTACCACCCTGATTTCCCATCAAGGGACACTCAAAGGCCTGCAATTCTCGGGCCGGGTTCAATCGGGGAAAAGACAGCCTCTCACCAAACAAGCTGTTCTCTTTGGCTTTTCTTTCCGATCTACTATTTCCCGTACAGGAACTTGATTTCAATTGTTATAGTATTTTAGCAGGAAAACCCTAAACCTGTCAACCGGGGAATTCTTTAATTTTTTCAATTAAAACCCCAATAAGCTCATCTGAGGGGTAGTTGCCAATGGGTTTCCCTTTGGAGAAAATAACACCGTAACCTTTTCCCCCGGCAAGTCCAATGTCAGCTTCTTTTGCTTCTCCGGGACCGTTAACCGGGCAACCCATAACAGCAATATTTAAATCCTTTTGGATCCCTTCAGTGACTCTTTCAATTTCCTTAACCAATTTTTCCAGGTCTATCTCGCAACGCCCACAGGTAGGGCAGGAATAAATATTCAGCCCTCTTCTTCGCAAACCAAGGGCCCGCAAAAGATCCCACGCAGCTTTTACTTCTTCAACAGGGTCCTCAGTTAGGGAAATTCTTATTGTATCCCCGATTCCTTCCAGTAATAGGGGAGCCAATGCTGCTATAGAATTGACAATTCCCCTCCGCAGAGTTCCAGCTTCAGTTAACCCCAGGTGAATGGGATAGGGAAAAAGATTTGCAACTTCCCTGTTGGCCGTTATTGTTTCCAAAACACTGGTTGATTTTAAAGACAACTTAATATTAAAAAATTTCTGGTCCTCGAAAAATCGGACATATTCAGAGAGAGTTGCAACCATTGCTTCCGAGCCTGGAGACCCGAATTCTTTAATTTTTTCTTCGGGTAAAGAACCGCTGTTAACCCCTATTCTAATAGGAATACCCTTTTCTCCAGCGGCTTCGATTATGGCTTTTACCCTCTTCTTTGAACCAATATTACCCGGGTTAATCCTTATTCCGTGAACCCCGGCTTTAATGGATTCTATTGCCAGATTGTAATCGAAATGAATGTCAGCAATAACCGGCAGGGGACTTGTTTTTAAAATTTCTGGCAAGGCCTCCAAGGCCTTTTGATCGGGTATTGCAATCCGGACAATTTCACAGCCATTTTGGGCAAGGCGGGAAATCTGGGTGCAGGTTTCTTCCACGTGGGAGGTTTTTGTGCTTGTCATTGATTGGACTACTACAGGAGCCCCACCCCCTATTTGCACCCCTCCAATTGAAACTGCTCTGGTTTTTTTCTCCACTTAAACCACCTCAAAAAATCTGGGTCAAATCTCGGATTATTATAACCCCGATTAAGAGCAGCAAAAATACAAACCCGATAAAATGAACCAATCCTTCTTTTTCCGGGTCAAGGCTTTTTCTCCTAACCATCTCAATAATAATAAAAACCAAGCGTCCTCCATCAAGGGCGGGAAAGGGAAGAAGATTAATTATCCCAAGGTTTATACTAATAAACCCCGCAAAGGTAAGCAAATAATATAAACCAATCTCGGCTGCTTCCCCTACCATCTGGGCAATTCGAACCGGGCCTCCAATATCTGCTGGTACCTGCCCGGTAATCATCTCTTGCAGGGCAACAAACAGGGCTGCAATTACGTCAACCGTCTGCAGGGTTCCCATCCCCAGAGCACTGAGAAGGGATAACCTCTCCCTGACAGCATCCGGGTAAATCCCAATTGCCCCACGCCCATCCTCCTGTTCCTGGGGAATCATTGATACTGAGAAAACCTCGCCTCGCCTTTCAATACTAAACTCGAGTTCTCTCCCGGGGTTTTGGTTGATAATACCGGCCATTTTATCCCATTCTTCAACTGGTTCCCCTTCAATTGCCACAATTCTATCCCCTGCCCTTAAGCCGGCTTCTGCAGCAGGAGCTCCAGGGATAACATCTCCAATATCAGTTGTCTCCGAAGGAGCAACGGGGAGGCCAAAAAAAACAAACACCGCAG
>PUKG01000228.1 GCA_003550445.1 Halobacteroidaceae bacterium | reverse complement strand
TATTTATCATAAATTGCAAAAGCCAAATCATTTTCTAATATTTTTTTTCTATCTGGATATTTGCAAAAAATGCAGTCTTTCATAAATAGCCTCCTCAATTACTTGGTGGATAGGGTTGGGTATCCATGCTTTCAACAGATACAATATATGCAAACTCATTTTGATCTTTTCCTACAATGCTCCCATCGATTTCTCCAATTGCGGGAATTTCTTCGGGGAAGGAAACATCGGTTAATTGGATTCTTTTTAAATTTTCGGTTATTAAAACCAGATGACCATTTTCAATTTCCAATCTTCCTTTTGCCTGGATCCGGTCATTGACCTCAAAAGAAGGAAGTGGCTTTGGGTGGCGGAAAACATTCCCCAGCCCCCTTCCATTGTGAAAGAGAAGAACGGGCTCGGAATTTTCCAGGACTATTTCCCCCCAGAACTGGAGAGTTGTTCTTTCGGGAGGAGACCAATCAAAAATTTTACCACGAACCGGGATTTGGTTTCCATCCTGTTCCAAAACTCCCCGGATTTCATTGGGTTCAATTTGGGGGTCGCGCTGGTAGTTTCCACTAAGGCGGATCTGCCTTCCCGCGAAAGATTCAGGGTCCTGAAGAACCGATCCAATGGTGGTGAAAGGGTAAACCGATTCCGCTGGTGCGCACCCTCCCAGGATAAAAAGTGCAGTTAAAATTGTTAGGAATTTATATTTCATAATATCACCTACTAGTACCGCATTTTTCAGACGGGTTTCTTTGTTTCAATCTATCTTTTTCCACAAAACCTTCTTTCTTCCTTCAATGGTAGCTAAAAAATATTCCCAGGAAGGATAGGAAGTGAAGATGAAGAAATAAACAGTAATGAGTAATGATATTTGAGGGAGGAACATATATGATGCCGGAGAAGAGAAAATTTGGTCAATTACTACGAAAGGAAATAAAAAGCAGTCACCCTCTTTTTGAGAAAGAAGTGGTAAGTGGAGAGGAGTGTAAAAATTTTGTCCGCGATATTGAAAATCTTTGGGATGAACTAGGGAAACTGACCGAACATTTCCAATTGGAAGTTTTGCATGGCAAAAACATTTGCTTTATCAGGACAATAAGCAAGGAAGAAAAAAAGGAATTTGAACTGGCCAGAGTTCCCGTGGAAACAGGTAGGGAAGGTAAAGGAACCGACCTTGTTCAATTAACCTGGCTTCTAATCATTGAATCCTGGGACCAATTGTTTTCCCGAAGGCTGGAAAGGGAAAAAGGAGAGGTTCACCTGGATTCGTTAATTCAATTCCAGGAGGAAGAATACGGGAAAATTATTAAAGAACTGGAGGGGAAAAAGAGTGAGTGAAAATAATGAAATGAAAAAAATGAGGGCTTTTGCAGAAAAGTATGCTGAAAAAGCAGGGTACCGCTTGAACCCTGATGAGGAAATTGTGGATATGATTCTCAAGGGTCTTGTGAATAATAAAAAGGAATACGGGCGTCAGTATTGTCCCTGCCGGTCGGTTACGGGGGACAAAGAAGAAGACAGGAAAAAAATATGTCCCTGTCACTGGCATAAAAAAGAAATCGAGGAAGATGGAATGTGCCACTGTCAGCTATTTGTTGCTCCGGAATAAAAAAATAGGATTGAAAAATCCCTTTCTTTAACTTAAAATAGATAGAAAACCTGTCCAAACCAGGAGGAAAAGTCATGGACTTATTTATTTTCAACACCCGATCTAGAAAAAAGGAAAAATTCAAACCACAAAAACCCCCCGAGGTGGGTCTATATACCTGTGGACCAACTGTTTATGATTATGCCCATATTGGCAATATGAGGGCCTACGTTTTTTCCGATACCCTGCGCCGGGTTTTAGAGTTTAATAAATATAAGGTCCAGCACGTGATGAATATTACCGATGTTGGGCACCTGGTTTCCGATGCTGACGAAGGCGAAGATAAGGTGGTTTTGGAAGCCAAGAGGCAAAAGAAATCTCCCTATGAAATAGCTGAATATTATACGGATGTGTTTTTCCAGCATTCGGATAAACTAAATATAAAAAGCCCTACAATTGCCTGTAAAGCCACTGACCATATCCAGGAAATGATTGATTTTGTAAAAGAACTTGTGGAAAAAGGCTATGCTTATGAAATTAGTGACGGGATTTATTTTGACATTTCCAAATTTCCCAACTATGGCAAACTTTCCGGAATTGACCTTGATGAGCAGAAGGAAGGGGCCCGGGTGGAAGTAAATCCCGAAAAAAGACATCCTGCTGATTTTGCCCTCTGGAAAAAAGCCCCCAAAAACCATATTATGCAGTGGCCAAGCCCATGGGGAATGGGTTTTCCTGGCTGGCATATCGAATGTTCTGCAATGGGATTAAAGTACCTGGATGATAATTTTGATATTCACACCGGAGGCGTTGACCATATTCCCATCCACCATGAAAATGAAATAGCTCAAAACTGGGGCTATACCGGTAGAGAGGTAATCAAATACTGGATGCACAGTGAGTTCCTTCAGGTTGATGGGGGGAAAATGGCAAAAAGCCTCGGCAACTTTTATACCCTGGATGATATTGAGGAAAAAGGCTACGAACCGATTGCTTTCAGGTATCTGCTTTTAAATGCCCATTATCGAAAAAAAGTTAATTTTACCTGGGAAGCACTGCAGGGGGCCCAAAAGGCCATAAATAGATTAAGAGAACATGTTTTGACTTTCCGGGATGCCCCATCCCAAAAGGGTGTAGAGAAGGGAATAGAGAGCTATAAGGAAGAATTTATTAAGTCAATAAATGACGATTTGAATGTGCCTAAAGCCATTGGTCTCGTCTGGGATATTTTGCGGGGGGAAAAACCAG
>PUKG01000002.1 GCA_003550445.1 Halobacteroidaceae bacterium | reverse complement strand
TAATCCTGAAAAAGATCGGGAAATTTTCCTAAAACTTTTAACTATGGATGAGGAAGGTTTATGGCTAAGGAAACAAAAATCTATCCCTCCCAAAAGGGTTTATGAGCTATTGAACTATGAGGAAAGAGAAGAATTTTTTGTAAATAATGGGAAAAAAGTTCAATACAAAAGTGATGTAAGTAGGGAAGAGAAAAACAATTTGCAGAAGAAGGTTTTTGGTGAGATGAGTTATGATGAGAAACTAACTTATTGTATAAGGCCTGAACAGGTGGATACAGTGGAATTGGATTGGGAAACAATAAATGGATATTTTGGCACAAATGTAAAAAGCCTCCCAGAATTGATTAGGGAATTAGGGAAAAGAAGATTTGGATATGTCCCAACCGTGGGAGATTGTTTTTGTGGGGGAGGGAATATAACCTTTGAAGCTTCAAGGATGGGGTTAGATGTCTATGCTTCAGAACTTAATCCTGTTGCTGGGCTTTTAACCTGGTCTTCATTAAATATTCTGGGTAGTTCAGAAGAAGAAATAGAGAAACTAAGAAGATTTCAAGAAAAAATTTATAAGTTGGTTGATAAAAAGGTAACTGATTGGGAAATTGAACATAACGAAAAGGGTTGGAGGGGGAATAATTACCTTTATTGTATGGAAACAAAATGCCCTGAGTGTGGTTATAAGGTTCCTTTGGCTTCTTCATGGGTTATTGGAAGAAATTCAAATACGGTGGCAACCTTAAAAAGGAATACTAAGGAAAAAAAATTTGATTTTGAAATAAAGACAGGTGTTAGCAAAAAGGAAATTAGAGAAGCTGAAGAAGCAGGAACAATTAAAAGCAATAAATTAGTTTGCCCAAACAATGAATGTAGAATATCAACTTCTATCTCTGTTCTAAGAAATGGACAAAATATTTTGGGGAAAGAGGGTTTGCGGTTATGGGAAAAAGAAGAATTTATTCCTCGAGGTGATGACGTTTTCCAGGAGAGATTGTATTGCATTAGATATATTGAGGAATACGAGGATGAAAAGGGAAGAAAACAAAAAAGAAGGCGTTATGTTTCGCCTGATGCAAAGGACCTAGAAAGAGAAGAGAGGGTTATACAACTATTAAAGGAAAGATTTACAGAATGGCAGAGAAGAGGTTATATTCCGTCAATGAAAATTGAAGAAGGTTATAATACAAGCCAAATAATTAGAGAGAAAGGGTGGGCATATTGGCATCAATTGTTTAACCCGAGACAGTTACTTCTAAATGGGTTATTAGTGAAATTAGTTAATGAGATGGGGCAAACAAAGAAAGAGAAAGTTTTGGGATTTCTTTCATTAAATAATACCCTTAACCTAAACTCAAAACTATGTCGTTGGGGTAGTGGGAGGGAAGACAACGGGAAAGATACATTTTATAATCAAGCTTTAAATACTCTTATAAATTATTGTGTCCGTGGGGTTGGGGCGATTAACCTTTCGATTGAGTTAAAAACCAACTACACCCCAAAAAGAGTTGAGGTTCAATTATTAGATGCGAGAAAAGCAGAAAAAAAATCGGAATTTTGGATTACCGACCCCCCCTATGCTGATGCAGTAAATTATCATGAACTTTCTGAGTTTTTCTTAGCTTGGAATAGAAAATGGTTGCCAACTATTTTCCCGACTTGGTATACAGATAGCAAGAGAGTTCTTGCAGTTAGAGGAAGAGGATATTCATTTAACAATAGTATGATTGAAATTTATAAAAATCTAGCTGACAATATGCCAGCTAATGGTATGCAGGTTGTTATGTTTACACATCAAGATGTTAAGGTGTGGGCTGAACTTGCCATTATTATGTGGGCCTCTGGATTGAGGGTAACTGGAGCTTGGAATATCTCTACTGAAACAGAATCTGGCGGTATTAAAGAGGGGAATTATGTTAAAGGAACTGTTCTTTTGGTTTTAAGAAAACAAACATCAGAAGAAACAATTTTTGAAGATGAATTATTCCCATTCGTTGAAGATGAAGTAAAAAGTCAGATTGAAAGCATGAGAGATATTGATGATAAGGATAATCCAGACTTCACGGATGCTGATTATGTTTTGGCAGCCTATGCTTCATCTTTGAAGGTGCTTACCTCTTACAAAAACATAGAAGGAATTGATGTAGAAAAGGAACTAGCAAAAGAGAGGGAAAAAGATGAAAAATCTCCTGTTGAAGATTTAATTAGATCAGCGGTAAAAATTGCTTATGATAATCTTATACCTCTAGAATTTGATAAATTTTCTTGGAAAATGCTTACTCCGAAAGAAAGGTTTTATATTAAAGGTTTGGAATTGGAAAGAGAAGGAATTTATAAATTAGGAGCTTATCAGGAGCTGGCAAGGGGGTTTGGTGCAAGGAATTATGATGAAATGCTTGCAAGTAAAAAGGCAAATCATGCCCGTCTTTTTACCCCCAGTGAATTTAAGATGAAGGAAATGCAAGGTGAAGAATCAAAAGATTCAATTGTAAGAAATGCCCTTGCAGCTATTTTTAGAGCTAGAGAAGAAGAAACACCAATCGCAGGCAAAAACTGGCTTCATAATGAGTTAGAGGGATATTGGGGGAAAAGAAATCTTTTAATGAATGTGTTGGACTACCTTGCAAGTTTTGAGCATCACGGGCATATGGAACACTGGCATGAGGATTCTAAGCTTGCCCGACAGATCAGAGACCTGGTTAGGCAGGATGGGATTTAAAAGGCAAGTTAGGATAAAAAGGAGTATAAAAAATGATTAATCGGTTCTCCTCCCGTAGGGAAAGAGTTTCAACCTCTTTCCTGAACGACCGTTTAAAAAAGGCAAAAAGTTATGACCGAATT
>PUKG01000043.1 GCA_003550445.1 Halobacteroidaceae bacterium | reverse complement strand
TTGAAGCAAACCTTTTTCCGCCAGTTGCATAACGGCAAGGCAGGTGAAAGACTTAGTGCAGGAACCAACCCCGAAAAGAGTATCCGGGGTAACTGGTAAATTTTCTTTCAGGTTTCTTGCGCCAAAACCCCGTGTATAAACTAATTCGCCTTCTTTAACAATTGCAACGCTTAACCCGGGAACACTTTCTTTAATCATTTTCTTGGTTAGCAAACTTTCAAACCTTTCCTTGAAACTGCTGGGTATTTTTTCCACTAATTAATTCCTCCTTGTGGGGATTATTTTTTATTAATTCCCTAAGTTTTTTGTTCTTCCTTCAGTTTTTAAGCAAGTGAAAACAAAGAAGAGAAATTTCTCTTTTTCCGGGCTTGACAGGATAGGATTGTTTTAATATTATGAACTCATAAATGCAAATCATTTGCAAGAAGAAAAAGGGGGAGAAAAAAATGAAAAAGCTAGGAACTTTTTTTCTGATTATTTTCCTTTTAGTGGTTTTGTCAGTTTCTGTTTCCGCTCGGCCAACAGTTTTTGTTAGTGTTTTTCCTTTGTATGATGTCGTTAAATTAATAGGGGGAGAAGCCATTGAGTTAAAGCAACTTGTTCCCCACGGGGTTGATGCCCACGGGTATGAGCCATCACCTCGGAGAATTGCTGATCTGGAGAAAACAGATTTATTCTTTTATATTGGTTTGGGTTTTGAACCCTGGGCTGAAAAAGCAGTTATTAACCTCGAGGAAGCAGGAATCCCGGCGATTAAAGTTAGCGAAGTGGTTAGTTTAAGAGAAATTGAAAAAGAAAGTAATCATCATAACCATGACCATGATCATGACGATGATCATCACCATCATGGCCCATATGACCCTCACATATGGCTTGATTTTGATAATATGATTAAAATTGGAGAGTTAGTCAAAGAAAAAATAACCCAACAATTACCTGACCATGAAGAGGTTTTTAAAGAGAATTTTTCCAGGTTTGAAACAAAGATTAAAGACCTTGATGAAAAATACCTGGAAATTCTCTCAGAGAGAAATAGCGATTATATCCTTACCTCTCACGCTGCTTTTGGGTACCTGGCAGATAGGTTTGGCCTGAAAGAAATCTCGGTATCTGGTATTTCACCCCACGCTGAACCTTCTCCTCACAACCTTTCTCGACTGGTAAGGGAGGTAAAAGAACATGATATTAGGTTTATTTTCCTTGAGACCCTGGCTTCTCCCAGGACAGCAGAAGTTCTCGCTGAGGAGGCGGACCTGGAAATATTAACCTTAAACCCCATTGAAGGCTTAACCCGGGAAGAACAGGAGAGAGGAGAAGATTATTTTTCCCTGATGGAAAAAAACCTGGAAAACCTTAGGAAAGCTCTGGTTAAACAAGATGAATGAAATTATCGAGATTAAAGAAATGTCATTTGCCTATGAAGAAAAATGGGTTTTAAAAGAAGTCAACCTTGCAGTTAAAGAAGGAGAATTTTTGGCCTTTATTGGCCCAAACGGGTCGGGTAAAAGTACCCTGTTTAAATTAATCCTTGGGTTTTTAAAACCTCAAAAAGGGCATATAAGGATCTGGGGTAAACCAGCGGAAAAATTATCAGCCAGAGGCAGGGTTGGTTATATTTCCCAGAATGTCCGTGACTTTAACCACAGCTTTCCTGCAACGGTTGGGGAAATTGTTGGGTCAAATCTCTACCAGGAGATGGGTTTTTTTAAACTAATGACCCCGGCTCTAACCAAACGGGTTAACAGAGCTTTGAAACTAGTGGAAATGTTGGATTTTAAGGATAAGCCTATTGGAAAACTATCCGGGGGCCAACAACAGCGAGTTTTCATCGCTCGGACCCTTGTAACCGAACCGGACCTTATTCTTCTTGATGAGCCTCTGGTCGGGGTTGATCAGGAAGCCCAAAACGATTTTTACCGGGTGATAAATCAGTTGCACAGGGAACTGGGTATTACCATTATAATGATTTCCCATGACCTGCATGTAATAAGCAGCCAGGTGAATAGGATTGTTTGTTTCCGGGGAGGGAAAATTTTCCCCCACTGTTCCAGTGAATTTGATTACAATGACTATATTCGCCAGGCTCGTAAAGAAGACAAGCTCTTAATCCCCAGTCACCAACACGAGGAGTGAAGGAGATGCTGGAAATTTTCAGTTATTCTTTTATGCAGAGGGGTTTTCTTGTGGGCAATGTAATTGGCCTTGTGGTCCCTCTTATCGGAGTTTTTTTAAACCTAAAAAGGCTTTCCTTAATCGGGCACACCTTATCCCATGTCGCCCTTGCGGGAGTTGCCCTGGGGATTTTTTTGGGTGTTTACCCAGTTTCCCTTGCTATTATTGTTGCTGTTGCTGCGGCAATTGGAATTGAAAATCTACGCCATTCGGGTTATAGAGGTTATGCCGAACTGTCCCTGGCAATTATTTTGGCCAGTGGCTTGGGATTGGCTACCATCCTAATCAGTTTATCCGATAGTAATGTTGCAGTTTACAGTTATCTGTTTGGGAGTATTTCTCTGGTGACCCGCCAGGATTTACTTTTAATTGTTCCTCTTGGTGTTGTGGTTGGAGTGGGGGTTTTGATCTATTATTATGGGTTTTTTTCCGTAGCTTTTAACGAAGAAGAAGCCCAGCTTTCAGGGGTTCCTGTAAAGATTTTTAACATTATTTTTATGGTCATGGTTGCTGTAGTAGTTGCACTTTCAATGAGAATTATTGGGGGGCTATTAATTTCTTCTCTTATTGTCCTTCCTGTTGCTGCTTCTCTTCAGGTTGCCCGGAGTTTTAAGGGAACCGTTTTTTACAGTATGTTATTTGGGGTTATTTCTGTTAACACCGGGCTTTTCCTTTCTTTTTATTGGGACCTGGCTCCGGGAGGTACAATTATTCTTACCAGTGTTTCCCTGCTATTACTAACCTTTGTTTTTAAAGGAATAAAAAGGGTTTCCAAAATAAAAGAATTAATTCTAGGTGAAAAGAGGGTCGGAAATGAAAAAGGGACAGGTTGAATATTGGGAAAAAAAGACAAGGGAATGCGGTTTGCGGTTAACCCGCCAGCGGAAAGAAATTCTCCAAACTTTAGTCCAGGCCACCGGTCCTTTAAGTGCCAGGGAAATATTTTTAAAATTGAAGCCTGTTTCAGAATCCTTTGAATTATCCACTGTTTACAGGAGCCTGCATTCTTTCATGGAACGTGGCCTTGTGCGGGAAACCGACCTTGGAACAGGGGAGAAAAAGTATGAATTAAATTCAGGTGAACATGGTCACCACCTTGTTTGTGTTGGATGTGGAGAAATACTTTTTCTTGGGTGTCCCCTGCGGGAATTTGAAAGGGAAGTTAAGGAAAAAACAAGGTATGAAATAATTGAACACCGGTTAAATGTTCTCGGGGTTTGTCCCTCCTGTAAGGGTAGTGAATAATAAATAGGAGGAAAAGGACAATTTTCCAAGAAATAAAAATTGGAGGTGATTTTATGAAAGTCCTTTTAATTATTCATGATGCCCCTTACGGTAGTGAGAGAACCTATAACGGCTTAAGGACTGCCATGGCCTTACAGCGAGGACAAAGGGATGTAGAAGTTTTTTTATTTTTCTTTGCTGATGCAGTAACAGCGCTTTTGCCAGGTCAGGATACAACTCAGGGTTTTTATAATATTGAAAAAATGTTAAACTCAATAATTAAAAAGGGTGGCAATATTAGTTTTTGTGGGGAATGTGCCCGTTTCAGAGCCCTGGAAGGAATTGATTTGATTCAGGGATCGGAAAAAGGAAATATGGATTTACTTGCCGACTGGATACAGCAAGCAGATCGGGTTGTTTCTTTCTAATTTTGAAAGGGGGGTCATCAATGGAGAAAATTGCTTTAGTAACAGATAGCACAGCAGATTTACCCGAAAAATTTGCCCAAGAAAATAATATAAAAATAGTGCCCCTCAGGGTAATCTTCCCTGATGGAGAGTACCGCGATGGGATCGATATTAAACCCGCGGAATTCTATAAGCGCCTGCGTTCTTCAGATAATTTACCCAAGTCGTCTCAACCTCCTCCTGAAGATTTTATTAATGTTTACAGGGAATTATTAAAAGATTATCAGGAAGTAATATCCATTCACCTTTCCTCAAGTCTGAGTGGAACCATCAACGCTGCCCAAATGGCAAAGGAAAAGGTTGAGGGAGCAATACATATTTTTGATTCGTACACTGTTAGCCTGGGAATTGGGCTCCAGATCAGGGAAGCTGTAAATGTTTTAAAAAAGGGCTATTCTGCAAACCAGGTTTTGGATCACCTGCAAAAGGTCAGGGATAATAGTGCAACCTATTTTACACTGGATAGTTTGAAATACCTCTACCTTGGAGGGAGAATTAGTAAAGCCAAAAGGCTTATGGGATCAATCCTAAATATAAAACCAATTCTTCAATTAGTTCCAGAGGGAGTTGCCCCGGCAGGGAGGGCAAGAAATAAACCCCAGGTTATTAAAGAGGTTGTAAAAAAATTTAAGGAATTTGGTGGGAGCAGAACCCCTGCAGGTTTGGCCATTGCCCAGGGGGATGCCCGGGAAATGGGAGAAAAAATGCAAAAAGCCCTGGAAAAGGCTTTTGATGTTGAAACATCTTTTTTTGGGGATATTGGTCCCACTCTCGGGGTACATTCAGGCCCTGGGGTGGTGGGGGTGTGCATGTTTTTTGAATAAGCCCCACTACATTGGCAGAAGGAGGACCCAAGGTTATGGAACCCAAATATTATTGTATTAATCTGAGATTATTTGAAGGAAAGGAAATAACTATTGGGAAAAAAGGGCGGGAATATTTCCCGCCTGGTTTTTATTTTTATGTGGGGAAAGCAAAAAAAGGGATCCGAAAGAGGGTGGCTCGCCATATTTTGCCAGAAAAGAAAAAACGGTGGCATATTGATTTTTTAAGCGAAAAAGCTTTTCCCGTTGCAGTGAAATTTTATGAGGAGGAAGGTAATTCTGAATGCAGCCTTGCAGGGGAACTAGCAGAAAGGGGAGGGAGAATAATTATGGAAGGATTTGGATCCACCGATTGCCAATGCCCCTCCCATTTATTCTTCTTTCCCAATCCCCATAAGCTTCCTGGAGAAAAATAAAGCACCCCGAGAAGGGGGCTTTTTTTGATTATGGGAAAAGATCAATCCCTAGGTTGACTCCCAGGCGGAAAGACGGTCTGATGCCTCCAGAGGTTGGGATAATCATATCTAAAATTCCTTCTACCGGAAAGGTCAAACGGGATAGAGAATAAGCCTGAAGCCCGGCCGTGAAGCGGAAAACAAAACCCTGGTTAATTGGGTTTTCAATATCGGGAATTCCCGGGGGAAATAGCTGGGTAGGCAGAAGACCTATTTGAGTTGGAAGGTCAATAGTTCTGGGGACAGTTGTCATGGTCGATCCCAGAATACAGGGTTTACTTTCCTGAAGGTCAAAAGGTTGCGCACCTATGATAACAAGGTTTTGCATCGGGGCAATTGATCCGGTAATGGCCTGGTCGAAACCATATTGGGTAAGGAGGATTAAAACCTGTTCGAATGAGGGAATATCAGTTGGAAAGGGGATAAATTCAATTTCTTCTTTCAAAAAGCCCTGATCCAAAAAGGGAAAATAACCAAATTGAATAAACCTGGATGCAACCCCAAGGGACATGGATCTGGTTAAAATTACTAAATCCGCAATTCCAGTAATAAGAGAATCCAGGAAGTTTCCTTCATCATCCAGAATAGAAAAATTTACTACTGCTATTCTTTCCTGGGGGATTCTCCCTGTTAAAGCTTCAGAAAAAACGGGTTGAGAAATAATAAAAAGAGGAAAGGGACAAAACTTAAATATTGTCAATGAATCACCTCCCCGAAAAAGAAAAAAGCACCTGTTTTCAGGTGCTGGGCTTTCTTATTGTTAAAGTGGAAAAAGGTCAAGACCAAAATTAACCCCAAACCGAAAAGAAGGTTTCCCGGTCCCGCTGGTGGGGAAAATCATGTCAATATTGGTTTCCATAGGTAGAGTGACCCGGGAGAAGGAAAAAATTTGAGTCCCTGCGGTAAACCGAAAAACAAAACCTTTTGTTTCACTTTCGCCCAAGGGGGTTGCATAACCAACCCCGGTCCCAAGGAAGCCACTGGAAGTCCTCTGAATACCGCTTAAAGCAAAAAGGAGTTCATCGCTGGGATCAAAATCAAGGTCAAAGGTCATAATTCCACTGGAAAAAAGAGAGCTGAAAAAGCTTCCGATGTAAGCAAGGGGGTTGGTTGGATCGGCACTGGCAGCCTTAGCTGCTTCTGCAATAGGGTCTTTGGGCCCTCCCTGGTCAAAAGAAGGGGTAAACCGGAAACCCATTTTAACGGGGAAATCTCCTCCCTCAAATGCCTGAGGTAGAAGGGATCCCACCCTGATCCCAAAAACAGGGGGGACAACAACAACTGTCATTGTAGCAGGGGATCCTGAACCACCGCTCCGGCTAATTCCCCTGATACTTATAGTTGTGGTTCCTGGTTTTAAGCCGGTAATTACACCCTTTTCATCAACATGAACCCGGGATTCATCACTGGATATAAAAAGAAAAGTTGGTTCTTGAAGGGGCCGGCCCATGTTATCAAGGGCAATCGGATTGATTTTATGAGTTGAACCGAGACTGATTCTGAGAAGGCTGGGAGCTACAAAGACCTGTTCAATTGAGCGCTCAATCACCTGGGTCTCTGGGGGAAATAAAGATGAAAGAAGAGAATCAATTTGTCCCGGGGCATCGCTGGTTCTGGGGGCGGTGGCCATGGACGACCCAAGCAATCTGGGTTGATCCCCTGACAGGTCAAAGCGTTGAAGACCAAGGACAACAACGTTGGGTAATGAAGTAATAGAACCGGTAATTACCTGGTTAAAACCGTGTTCTTTCATAAGGATTTGGGCCTGTTCATAGGGAGTCATGTTGGGAGGGAAGGGGGCGATATTTAATTTTTCCCTTAACAGCATTGGGTCGTAAACGTCAAAATTTCTGTACTGGACAAGGCGGGTGGAAATGCCCATGGCCATGGTTCGGGATAAACTTAAGAGTTCTGTGTGTTGGAGATGCAAAGGGTCAATTAAGTTCCCCTGTTCATCAAGAACGGTAAAGTTAAGGACGGCAATTTTTTCTCTTGTATCTGAATAATCAGGAGTTTCAGCATGAACGGGTAAGGAAAGGATCAGTATAATTAAAAAAGGAATTGCAAAAATTTTTATTTTCAACATTTAATAACCTCCGCTTCACATGGAAAAGTCTCTGCACCGGAAATTTGGTTTTTACTTTTATATTCTCATCAATATTATAAACCAAGGGGTAAGAAAAGTATATAAAAAAATCCCGGGAACAAGAATTTTCTGGGTTTATATGAAAATTGCTGGTATTGTTTAAAAGGGAAAGAGAAGAAGTTTGGCGAAATTTTTGGAGAATAGAAAAAAGGGTTTTAAAGCCTTTCTTAAAGGAGTGGGGGCGAGTTATGGATTTTTATTCTGCAATTAGCCGTTACTATAATTACATTTTTCCTTTGAATTCCCTGCACCTTAATTTTATTTCTAATAGCCTTCCCCCTGGATCTGCTATTTTGGAAGTAGGATCTGCTACCGGTAATTTAACCAGGGCTTTAGCGGAAAAAGGTTACAGGGTAGTTGGAATTGATCTGGAAAAAAACATGGTTAAAAGGGCTGAAGAAGAAAATCTTTTCCCGGGCTTAAAGTACTATCAAATGGACATGCTCAAAATAGATGAAGCCTTTAAGCGGGATGAGTTCTGCGGGATTGTTTGCCTGGGGAATACCCTTGTTCATTTGCCTTCGAGGGAAAAAGTGGGATGTTTTTTGGGCAAAGCAAAAAAAAATCTTGCCCCTAAGGGTTTGATTTTTATCCAAATAGTTAACTATGACAGGGTTTTAAAAAAGAAAATAAAACAACTACCGGAAATTGAAAATGAGAAAATAAAATTCCAGAGGTTTTATGAGTTTTCGCCTTCAAAGAGCCATGTCCTTTTTAAAACAAGGCTTCTGGTAAAAGATGAAAATAAGATGTATGAGCAGAAGGTTAAACTTCTGGCATTAAAAAAAGAGGAACTGGATTATCTCCTAAAACAGGCCGGGTTTTCCCAAATAGAGTTTTTTGGTGACTTTAAAATGAATCCCCACAACGAAGAAAGTCCTGCAACGGTAGTTAGGGCAACATCAGAAAAGTAAGTTGGCCCAAAATGGGTGAGCAGGAGGAGGGACTTGGTTGGCAGAAAGGAAAAATGTTTACGGAAAAGGAATAAGCGCGGGAATGGCCCTGGGATTGATGGCCGGACTGATGCTGGATAACCTGGCACTGGGTTTACTGGTTGGGGTTTCCATTGGAGCTTTTTTTGACTATTTCTCCAGTAAAAATCAATGAGGTGAAATGGAATGAGTTTACCGAAAGAGGAGTTGCAAAAATACCTGGATAAATGGCAGGATATTTTGCGTTTAAGAGATTGGGACATAAAGTTAATATGTGTTGATAAAAAATGGCGGAAAACAGGGGATGTTAAGGTTGACCGTGATGATAAAAAAGCTGTTTTGATGATTAACGCTTTTAATCCCACCAGTGAAAATTTTGAAGAAACTATAATCCATGAACTACTACATATTAAACTCTGGGATATGGATCAAATGCTGGAAAACTTTTTAAATTCTTCTTTGGGAAAAAATCAAGGAGATCCCGGGTACCAGTTTGCCCTCAGGCAATTTATGGTTTTATTGGAATCCACTGTAGAAGACCTTACCAAGAGTTTTTTGCACCTGGGGGGAGAAAACAAAGAGCTATCTTTTGGCAGGGTTCAACAACTGGTTGAAAAGGAACTTGGAAAAGGAAAAAGTTAGTGAAATAATTAAAAAGGAGGAGTTTTTATGGGGCGATCATTTTTCTATATTACAACGGGCAATGAAAATGAAGCCGAAAGGGTTGCCAGAAGGCTTGTGGAGAAAAACCTTGTCGCCTGTGCAAATATTATTCCGCAGATTAAGTCCTTTTTCCGATGGGAAGGGGAGGTTCAGGGAGAAAGTGAATGTATTGTGGTTGGAAAAACCAGAACATCTTTAATTGGAGAACTTGTTGAGGAAGTAAAAAATGTTCATTCTTATGAAGTTCCCTGTGTTCTTTCCTGGCCAATTGAAAAAGGGAATCCGGATTTTCTTCGCTGGATTGAAACCGAAACAAAAAAATAACAGGGGAGCAGAAATGGAATGAATAAAAGAAAGGTCCAATAAATGTCGGCAGAAGGGAAGTGTTGGCGATAAGTTTTAAATATATTGCGCCTGCATATAATTTTCTGGCCAAAGCCCTGGGTATTCATTATCCCGAAAGGGTAATCCGGTTGCTTGTTCTAAGAGGAGAAAATAAAAATTGTCGCGTCCTGGATATTGGCGGAGGGACGGGGCTTCTGGCCGAAAAGATCATTGAAAAAAACCCTGGTCCTTCTTTAGACTTTACTGTTTTAGATCCCAGTCCCCAAATGCTAAAGAGGGTTCCTAAAAAAGAAAATATTAGGGCAGTCCAGGGTAAAGGCGAGGAATTGCCCTTTGAAGAAAACTCTTTTGATCGAATAACGGTAATTGAAACTCTTCACCATACTGAGGATCCTCCCCAGTTATTTAAAGAGGCCTTCAGAGTTCTGAAGCCTGGCGGAATAATGGTGGTTCAAGATCCAGATCAAAATAAATTTATCGTAAAAACCGTCCTGGGAATGGAAAAATTGTTCCTGGGACCGGTAAAAAGAGTTGACGAAGAAAAAATAAAAAAATGGGGGAAGGAAGCAGGCTTTAAAAGCGTGCTGTCCTTCCGAAGGAGTCATCAGGTTTTCTGGAAAGGAAAGAAAAAGTCGGGAGAATAAACCACTTGGTTTTCTCCCGACTTTTTTATTAAACTTTATTAAGAAATTTTTCCATCAGCTTGAAAATCCGGATTTTTTGCTGAATATCCTGGGTTCCATGCCCTTCTTCGCTCAGTTCTTCGTAGAAAAAGTCCTTCCCTTCCTTAAACCCAAGTTCAAGCAACTTATCTCTAAAAATTTGGGCTTGTTCCAGGGGTACCCTGGGGTCATTAACCCCATGGATAATTTGTAAAGGGGCTTTTAATTTTGGGGCGTAGTGTATAGGGGACCTTTCCCTGTACAAATTAGTTTTTTCGGGGAGGCCTCTAAATAAATGTTCTAAATAGAATTTAAAGTGCTCTGCCGAGGATTGGAACAATTTTTCCCAGTCGGTTATTCCGATCCATGCTATCCCTGCAGTCCAGAGATCGGGGCGGGTTACCAGCTGCCAGTATGTCATATAACCTCCATAACTTCCCCCGATGCAAATCAGCTTATTACTGTCAATCTCCGGCAAACCTGATAAATATTTAGCTCCCTGAGCAACGTCTTCAGCATCTTTGCCCCCAATATCTCCCAGGTTTTTTTCTCGGAATTCTTTCCCATAACCGGTTGAGCCGCGGTAATTTGGGCGCAAAACTGCAAATCCGAGACTTGTAAGGAATTGACAGAAGGGGTTGAAAGAAAGGAAGTCCTGAGAGGTTGGTCCCCCGTGGACCATTACAATTCCGGGGTGTGGTCCTTCTCCCTTTGGTAAATAGAGTATGGCTTCGATTTCCAGACCATCACTTGAAGGGAAAGAAACCAACTTTCCAGGAGCAAAATCCTCAGGATTATATCCATTGTAGGCTGCTGGGATAATAATTTCTTTCCCGGGAAGGGAAATCAACTGTGGCCGGTTAATTGTGTCCTCGAAAAGGGTTAGGATTTCCTCTTCGGATTTATATTCTCCCCAGGAGGTAAAGCCTTCAGGGATTTCAGGATTGCTTGCTTTTCCCGTTCTTAGGTTATATTCCCTTAATTTCAGGGTTGCATTTTTATTGACCCGAACCAGGTATTTATCACCCTCCGGGCTAAAATCCATAAAATGACTTTCAGCTTCTCCCGTTTTGGGGTAGAAAATCGTTCCGGTTTCCAGGTGGAGAACTGCTGCCTGAGTTAGACCTTCCTTTTCAGTATCCAGACCAAGGAGTTTTCCACAGGGAGAAACCTTCCGGCATTGATCATTATTACCTTTTCCAGAAGAATAAAATTTTTGGATTTTTTTATCATCCTTGTTTACCATGTACAGATCATTGTTTCGGGTATCTTCAGTTTCATTAGTACTGAAAAATAGTGATTTCCCATCCAAAGCCCAATAACCCCCGGAAACGGGCCGGGGAAAGGAAGTCATTTTCTCCAACTCCCCTGACTTCAGGTCAAGAATATAAAGGTTTAATTGGCCTTCCCGATTTGAAGTTAAGCTTAAAAAGCGCCCTTCACGGTCAATATCAATTGGATAGTGCTGGGCCGGGTATTCTGTTAAGGGAGTTATTTCTTTGGTTTCAGTGTCCAAAAGAAAAAGGTTGTGGTTTTCATCCCCATCCTGATCTTTTGGAAATACCAGGTGCTTGCTATCAGGATGCCAGATAAATCCGGCTCGGATTGAACGAGGAGCCTGACCATCTGTAAGCTGAATTGTTTCTTTTGAAGCCAAATCTTTAATATAGATTTCCATTCGCCCGGATTGGTCTCCAAAATAGACAATTTTTTTCCTGTCTGGAGATAATCGGGGTAAATAAAAAGAAGGCAGAGAAGCAAGTTCTTCAATCTTAATTTTAGCCATAATTTCCCTCCTGACGTTTTAGTATTTTTTCCTGATAATTTTAAACAGGTCCCTGAAACCTATTGCATCATACTGCAGTATTCCCCGTGAAAATATTCTACTTCCAATGTAGGTAAAAAGGAAAATTGAGATGACTAAAGAAAGTGTAATTGTCCCAATTTCCCACCAGGGTAGGGTAGTTGCCCCCATCCTCAAAAGGGCCATTGCGGGGATAAAAGGTGGGATGTGAGTAAATATTCTTACCCATAAAGTATTGGGGGCGGTCATTAAAAGCCCGGAAAGGAAAAGAGGTATCATTGGAACCAGAATAATTAAACCCTGGGCCTGTGATCCTTCTTCTGCTTCTTTCATAGTTGATCCCAGAGCGGCAAAAAGGGAAGCCAGCATAATATAGCCAAGGAGGAAAATTAATAGCGGAGGCAGGAGAATCTCCAGGGTCAATCCCAATTCCCTAAAATCAAAAAATCTGGAGGCCGTGAATAAGGCTGCTAAGCACCAGATCCCTACCTGGAGAAGACTTAAAAGGCCATAACCCATTATTTTGCCTATTAATAGCTCCAGAGAGGAAATTGAGGAAAGAAGAATTTCAACTACCCTATTTCTTTTTTCTTTAATTACCCCATACATTAGCATTTGCCCGGAAAAAATTACCGATAATAGAAGAATCATGCCGAGGGCAATTGGGACTAAAAACCTTCCAAGAGCAAAAGGCGTTTCATCTTCTATGGCCTGCACGTCAAGAACAATGGGTTTGGTTGCTTTAGTTATTTCTTCAGGAGATAAACCTAAGGTTTCCAGGCGGAAACCTGTTATGGTTTTTTCTAGGTGAGAGCGGATTTGAGCCGGAGAAATATCTCTTGGGTCGGTGGAAAAAACCTGGAAATTCCCATCATTAATTGAATCTTCGGAAATAACGATAAAACTATCGTAGGTCCCGGCCAGGGTTTGGGCTTTTAATTCTTCTTTGGATCCGGAAAAAATAATTAAATCAATGTTTGTTCCTGCAGTTTTTTCCTGTAATCTATGTGCAATTTCCCCGGTTTCATCCAAAACTACAAGTTCAGTTTCCTGGGTCCTCATAAATTCCTGGGTAATGAATTCCAAACTCCCCACTCCGACAATTAATAAAGGGATAACAAAAGTTAGAACTAAAAACATTGGAGTTCTAATTCCTTTTGTGAACTCCCAGAAAGCAACTTTTTTTGAGTTATGCAAGTTGATCTTCTTCAACTTTCTCCCCCCTTTCCTGAACTGCGTTAATGAAAATATCATGGAGGGGAGGAGTGGATACCTGGATTTCTTTAAGT
>PUKG01000160.1 GCA_003550445.1 Halobacteroidaceae bacterium | reverse complement strand
GCCCTGGATGCTCTGATTAATATGTACAATGGAATAAGTAATTTGCGACAACAAGTCCCCGATGGAATTCGAATTCATGGGATTATTTCTCGGGGAGGGGATGCAGCAAATATGATCCCCGAACATACCCAGGCCCGGTATTACCTTAGGGCTCCAAAATTGGAACAGCTTTCTGAATTAAAGGAAAAGGTTATTAAATGTGCTGAAGGGGGAGCTCTTGCTGCAGGATGCCGGGTTGAGGTGTCAAATTATGAGATGGGATATGCACCGCTAAATTCCAACGAGGAACTTAACTCCATTTTTACCAAGAACCTGATTGAGATGGGTGTTTCTTCTGGAGAAATTGAAGGGGGAACTGTAGGAGGTTCTGTTGATATTGGTGATGTGAGCCAGGTCGTCCCCGCAATACATCCCAGCATAAAAATAATGGATGAGGCAAAACCCGGTCATACCAGAGAATTTGCTCAGGCAGCAAATAGCCCCCGGGGAATGGAGGGCATGCTTTTAGGAGCAACGGTTCTTGCTTATACCGGGTATGATTACCTAACCAATCCTGAAGTCAGGGACAAAGTCCGAAAAGAATTTGAGGAAAATAAAAACCAATAACGGAAGAAAAGAAAACCCCCCGAGTTGAAGGGGGTTTTTGATTTTCTAATTTTGATTGAACAGGTTTGGAATTTTTTAGTGTTAGCCCTCCAGGATTAAATCAGGAAGTTTCCGTCCCGGTAAATCAGCTCTCCGTCAGCAAAGATTTCTCCTCCCGTACGCATATCGCATAATAGATCCCAATGAATTGCTGATTGGTTTATACTACCCGTTTCAGGGTAACCATTGCCCAGAGCAAGGTGGATTGTTCCCCCGATTTTTTCATCAAAGAGCATATTTTTTGTAAAATGTTTAATACCATAATTTGTTCCCATCGCAATTTCCCCCACATAACGTGATCCTTCATCAGTATCAAGAATTGCCTCAAGGAGGTCTTCGCCTTTTTTGGCCTGAGCATCAATAACCTTGCCCTCGGAGAAGGAAAGCCTGATATCTTCAATTTCCCGCCCCATGTAAATCCCGGGAAAACTGAATCTGATATGGCCGTTTACGGTGTCCTCAATGGGAGCGGTGAAAATTTCCCCGTCGGGAAAATTATTCTTACCGTCACAGTTTTCCCATTTCCGGCCAGCCACTGACAATTTTAAATCGGTGTCCTCTGATTTAAAATGCAGTTCAGAGCATTTTCCCAGGTAGTTTATGTATTTTTGATGGTTTTCATGGATTTTTTCCCAGGCAGCAATAGGGTCTTTTTCATTGAGCAGACAGGCGGCGAATACGAATTCTGTGTATTCATCAAGGGACATGTTTCCTTCCTGGGCAGCAGCATTTGTGGGGAATTGAGTTCCGCACCAGCTGAGTTTTCCTTCAGCGGCCCGGGACATGATTGTCTGCATGATTTCACGGCTTGCCCTTTGTAATTGGCGCATTTTTTCCGGAGGAATATTGCTTAGCTCCCTTGTATTAATGGGAGCACCGATGCTGAGGAAGGCATCGTATTCATTGGCCATTAGTTTGGTCAGGGGAGAAACATATTCTATCTGGTGGTCGGCTCCTTCTTTTAAAATAATTTCTGATAACCCTGGGAGCTGGAGTCTGGTTTCAGGGTAAGCACCTTTGATTATCGCCTCCCGGAAAACTTCCTTAATTAAAGGGTAAGCCGTTTCCTGTGAATTAATAACAAATTTTTGACCCTTTTTTAAGCCTAAAGAATGGTTAACAAGAACCTGAGCCATTTTTGTTATGCGCGGATCGGACATTTATTCAAACCTCCTCTGGACAGATTATTTTGAACTTCTGAGGTATTACCTCAACCCTAAGGGGGGAGGTTCCGTAAATGGACCCATCAAACATTTTAAGGTAAGGTATAGCAGTGTTGAGAGTAATTTGTTTTGCCCGGTGGAACTCGATCTGAGGATGATTGCGGTGTCCACCACTGTAAACTCGGGGTAGAATACCCAGGAGACCTCCCCGGGAAAGGTTGTTCATAATAACAATATCCAGAAAACCATCCTCAGGATCTGCATCCGGTGCTACCATTAAACCTCCGCCCGTAAATCGGGTATTAAGAATAAAAACACCACTGGCCTTTCGGTAAAACTTCTCCCCATCTAGCTCTAATTCAAGGGGAATGGGTTGCAGAAATGAAATAGTTTTGACAACGTTATATGCAATTGCCATTGATCCCCGGAGCATTCCCTTATAATTATTGGTATTTTTCATCACTTCAGCAGGGAAGCCGATTCCAGCAATGATTGAAAATATTCTATCGGTTTCTTTCCCCAAATCAATTTTCCTTATTTTACCACTTGTAAGAAGGTCAACACTGGCAAGGGAAGATAGAGGTATCCCCATGGTCCGGGCAAGGTCATTTCCGGTTCCCAGAGGGATAATTCCAAAGGCAGGCCCTTCTGTTCCCAGACCATTAATTACTTCGTTTACCGTTCCATCTCCTCCTACTGCGATTACCGCATCAAAACCCTTTGTTTTTGCTTCGCCTGCAAGCTGAGTAGCATGGTCAGGTTCCCGGGTTTCGACCAGGTTATAGGAGATGTTTTTTTTCTTTAGATGGTCATTTAAAGCAGGAAGCATCCTCTTAACCTTTCCCCCGCCTGCTGTGGGGTTGGCAATTAAAAGAACTGATTTGAAATCCGCCAATATTTTTCCCCCTACCCTTTTATAGAAATACTAACGGGTTCAATTAAAATGGCTGGTAAAAACATGTTTTCCACCCATTCCCGTTCAGAACCGATTGCAGCAACCCTGTTTTTTAAAGCCTGGAAGACATTTAAGGAG
>PUKG01000229.1 GCA_003550445.1 Halobacteroidaceae bacterium | reverse complement strand
CCTGTCCCAGAGATATTGTAATCATGACTGGATTTAGCAGGAGAAACCATATTCGCTGCTCGGCCCAACTTCCTGCAAAAGAAATCCGAAAGGTTTGCAAGGTTGGATGTATCGGTTGCCGGCAGTGTGTTAAGGCCTGTCCAGAAGAGGCAATTGTTATGGATGGAAAGCTTGCTAAAATGCAGTATGAAAAGTGTACCCATCAAAATCAATGTGCCCCTGTTTGTCCCATGAATACCATTCAGTTTATTCCTGAAAATGAATGGGTTCAAGAGTAAAAAAAGGCCTCCAGATACTCTGGGGGCTTTCTTTTTGTTTTAGTTGGCGGGGAAAAAACAGTATGTTATAATGATACGAGACTTTATTTCCAGCGCTGGTTTGGGGGGAGAAAATTTTGGGGATAAGTTTTTCTAAATGGTGGAAAGGAATTAGAAAAGGAGACAAAATTGTTGTAGGTTTTGTCCTGATTTTTGCTCTTGCAGGAGCAATTTACCCCTTTGTCTGGGAATGGCTGGGTGGAGATCCCGGGGATTTACAGGTGGTTATTAATCCTGTTGGTGCCGAGCGCCAAAAAATTCCCCTTGCAGGTATTCCTGAGGAAGGGAAAAATTTAATTGTCCCCGGTCCTATTGGGGATCACCTTGTTGAAATTTTACCGGACGGAGTAAGAGTTATTGCTCCTGAAGATGATCCTTTAAAAATTTGTGAAAAGACCGGCTGGATTAGAAGACCGGGAGCAACTATTGTTTGTGTTCCAAACCAGCTGGCAATTTGGCTTGAAGGCTCGGATGATTCGGGTCTGGATGGAATATCGGAATAGGAGGATTAGAATGAGCTCTAAAAAAGAAGAAAAAAGTTTCGAAAAAAGACGAATAATTGGAGGAGCAATTGCGGTAATAGTTATTATTGCTGCTCTTTGGATTAGAGGGACAGGACCAGAAACTGTAACCGGGGAGAGAATTCAGGAAACTCGTTATTTTATGGATACGGTTGTAATAATGCAGGTTCTTGCGGAAAATCCTGAGGAAAAAGCTGAAAAAGCCTTTGCTGCCATGAAAGATTTTTCTGATAGGGCAGACCGTTTCAATCCCGATAGTGAGGTTTATAGGATAAATCAAAACGCGGGAGAAGGACCCGTTGAAATCGATGAAGATATTTTTGCTATAATTGAAAAAGGCAAAAAATTGGGAGAAGAGACCGGAGGGCTTTTTACCATTGCAATAGCCCCCTTAATGGATTTATGGGGTTTCGGAAAGAATATGCAGCCGGCAGTTCCCGATGATGATAAAATTCAAGAAATTCTGCCCTTAACTGCTTTGGAGGGCATTACTTTATACCCAGGGATAAATGGGGTAGAAATTGCCTCGGGAATGGAGCTTGATCTGGGGGGGATTGCCAAGGGTGCTGTTGTGGATCATGGGATTGAAGTTTTGGTTTCCCTTGGGGTTGAGGCTGCTTTTATTAATGCCGGAGGGGATATTAGAGTTCACGGCCTGAAAGAAGACGGGACTCCCTGGCGGATTGGAATCAGGGATCCCCGGCGAGAAGATAGAGGTCACCTGACGGATTATGTTGTGGAAAAAGATAGCGGAAGTGTGGTTACTTCGGGTGATTATGAAAGATACTTTACTGAGGATGGGGTGCGGTACCACCATATTCTTGATCCCAGAACGGGATATCCTGCCGAAGGCTTGCAAAGTGTTTCTGTAACGGGGGAATCGTGTGTTACCGCTGATGTTTTGTCTACAGCAGCGTTTATGATGGGAGATGAAGCACTGGATTTTTTGGAAAATTACCCGGGGTATGAGGGTTTAATTGTTACAGATGAAGGAGAAATTTTAACAACTTCCAATTTTTAATAAGCAGGAAATTGAATGAAGCAGGAGAATTGAGATAGAGAGGAGTAATTACAATGCAGGAAAGCAAAATTGTTGTTGCAAATAATCCTTATTATGATGGAGTAAGGAGATTAGCCTTAATTGGACTTCTTGCAGCAATGGGTATCATTCTGCATTTCATTGAATCTCTTTTGCCCGCCATTGCCCCTGTTCCTGGGGCAAAACTAGGGTTGGCCAATATTATTACCCTGATGGCAATTGTTGTTCTGGGTATTAAAGGGGGCGGACAAGTCCTCTTTTTAAGGGTTTTTCTGGGGTCGTTAATGGCTGGAACTTTTCTTACCTTGCCTTTTTACCTCAGTCTTGCTGGAGGAATCCTTGCCTTTATAAGTATGAGTATTACTTTGTTTTGGGCTAAGGAAAAATTCAGCCTTGTTGGTGTTAGTATTCTTGGCGCTTTATCCCATAATATTGGTCAGCTTTTAGCAGTAGCAGTAATTATTGGCAACCTTGGAGTTTTCTATTATTTGCCCTACCTTGCACTTCTGGCAATCCCAACGGGCCTTTTGGTAGGAATGGGGGCAAGGTATTCCTTAAATGCCTTACCCGGAATCAGGAGGATAACATGAAAAAAATTTTCCTTGCATCTTCCTCTCCCCGACGTAAAGAACTTATGTCAGTATTGGGGCTTAAATTTGAAGTCTGCCCCAGCAGTTTTGATGAGAATGAAATTGAAAGTTTTAGAGCGGAAGATTTTGTTTGTGAAGCTGCAAGGAGAAAGGCCCTGGAGGTAGGGGCCCGGAGGGATGGTTTAATTATTGCTGCTGATACCGTTGTCTGCCTGGGTGAAGAGATTCTTGGAAAACCAAAGAATGAAACAGAAGCCTTAGAAATGCTTGAAAAACTTTCTGGAACCACCCACAGGGTTTTAACAGGGGTGGCAATCTGGGACCCTCCCACCGGTAAGGAGGCCATTGGTTACGAGGAAACCCTGGTTTGTTTCCGCT
>PUKG01000202.1 GCA_003550445.1 Halobacteroidaceae bacterium | reverse complement strand
TTTGAGTTTTCTTTTAATATCTTATATAATTAAAAATAATACCAAAAAATATGACTAAAGCAAACTTTCCTCTGCTGGACCTTTATAATCCTAACATTTTTACCTAAACTTACTGGTTGGAAAAAACTTAGGGGGGGTAACATGAAGGAAAAAAAGTGTGGTGGATGTGCAAAAGTAACAACTTCATGGAAAGAATGGTTTTTTTGCCGTGATTGTGGAACCGACTATTGTCCCGATTGTTATTTAGACCACCTGGCAGAAGAGGAAGCAGACAAGGAAATGAAGAAAAGAAGGATGGAAAAGATGGGCCATGGGGATTTTGAAAAGAAGAAAAAGGCCTTTTGCCCAAAATGTGATTCCTTCTTAACACAACATTATTCACCTGACCTGTAATAGCAGCAGCCCGGCGGTTTCCCGCCGGGTTTTTTCAAGGGAACTTTATTTGGGGAAGTTTTATTGGTTAGAAATACCGTTTTTTGCATTTAAGTTTAATTTCTTTTGATTTAAGCCTGTTTTTTAGCAAAATAATGGGTTGCCCTCAAACTGGATTGGGTTAACAAGAAAAAACAAGCTTATTAAAATTTGCAATATAAAAAAGCATCTAATACAATGTACTAATAGCTCCGGGCCGGGGTAAAGCCCGGGAAGGGCTATTAGAAAACAATTAATTCCCGTGTAACTATTGGTATGACCGAGGTTTTTGGAAAGGAGGAAAGAATCATGAAAGGAAAAACATGTGGTGGATGCGGGAAAACTACAACCTCCTTGAAAGACTGGTTTTTTTGCCGTGACTGCGGAACTTATTACTGCCCGGCATGTGGGGTGAACCATGCTGCCGAAGCCAAAAGTAACAAACAGGCCCAAAAAAACCGCCGGATTAAAGCCGAAAAAGGGAGCATAGAGAGCAGGAAAGAGGCCATATGCCCTCAATGCAAGTCGGGAGCTTCCCGCTACTTTTCACCCGATCTTTAAAAATAGGGTAGGGAAAAAAGCTGCAAATAATTCTTTAATACCCCTGGAATGTCAAAAAAACCCTGTTAAGGATGAAGTCCTTCAAAACAAAAGACTTAAAAGTATTGAAAAGATAACAGATCAAAATACCTCTCAAATAAGAGGAGAAGGAATAAAATTCGTAGAAATATAATATTGATTTTTTTACAATATCCGAATATAATGATAATAGGAATTATTTGCAACCCGGAAGGGGGGTAAATAAAATGATAAACTTGAGAAAGGAAACCAAAAAAGATCCACAAAAAATAATAGACATGGCTCGGGAATATTTTGGCAAGGAAGGTCTGGGCCTGGAGGTAAAAAACCTCGGAAAAAACTGCCTGCTTTCAGAAGGTGGAGGAGGTTATGTCCAGGTTACAGCCTGTAAAGACAATGGTTTGACCCTGGTTGACGTTGAAGCCAGGGAGTATGATTACCATGCCAAAAAGTTTTTGGACAAGGTTTAGTGGAAACCTTTTGGCTGGAACAACCAGAGGAGGATAAAAGATGGCAAACAAAACATGTTCAGTATGCGGGAAGGTAACTGATAACTGGAAGGAATGGTCTCACTGCAAAAGCTGTGGCACCGATTACTGTCCCGAATGCCACGCCAAACACGTCGTCGATCATGTAGCTGATGATAAAGCCAGGCGAGCAGCTGAAAAAAGACGGCAGGAGTTGGCGGCCCACGGGGACATGGATGCCAAAAAGAGGCTCGTTTGCCCCAAGTGCCATACAGAGATTAACCAGATGTACCTCTAAAACCTAAGAACAAAGGAGAACTATGGATAACCAAATTCATTTCAACAAAAAGTGACCTCCTTACGGATGAAAAATCGGTAAGGGGGTCACACCTTTTCCGGGAAGAAGAAAGGTTTTTAAAGGTATTGAACAAAGGGGACAAGAATAAAAAAAGTAAACGATTTTTGATTAACTTTACTGGGGGTGGCAGATATTAAAAGAAAAATCAAAGCTTTTATTTTTGACCTTGACGGGGTACTAACTGACACCGCTGAATTCCATTACCAATCCTGGAAACTTCTCTGTGAAGAACAGGGTATTCCCTTTAACCGGAAAATTAATGAAAAACTCCGGGGAGTTTCCCGGAAGGAATCTCTGGAAATAATCCTTGGTGATCGAAAAGTAGACCCGGAAAAATTTGCAGAAATGCTGGAAAGAAAAAATAATTTTTATCGGGAATCTATAAAAAACATATCTAAAAAAGACCTGTTTCCGGGAGTTGAAAAAATTCTGGAGGAATTAAAAAGTAAGGGTATTAAGCTTGCCCTGGGCTCTTCAAGTAAAAATGCCCATCTGGTAATTGAAGGACTGGGAATTAAGGACTATTTTGAAATAATCGCTGATGGAAACAGTGTTCAAAAAGCCAAGCCAGCCCCTGATGTTTTCCTTTTTGCAGCAGAAAAATTGGGTGTCGATCCGGAAAACTGTGTTGTTGTTGAGGATGCCGAAGCGGGAGTTGAAGCAGCATTAGCTGCAGGGATGTTTGTAGTAGGAATAGGGCCCGAGGAGAGAGTTGGAAAAAGCCATATCCATTACCCCGAGATATCAAAGGTAAAATTTGAAGAAATCTATGCCAGGTTTTAGCCCCCTTCAAAGGGGGTTTTTTATTAGTTTCTTTAATTTCAGGCAAAAACAATTTAAACCCAATTCTTTTTGTTTAGGGGGGGTAATTGATTTTGCCTGAAATTTATATTAAAATGGTTTTGCAACCGGTTCCAATTACATATTCCGATCCACTTTGAAGGGATGGTCACAAATGCGGATTCATCATCAGAAAAAACTTGGACAGGATCCAAGGTACCCTACAGATCCCTGGAGAATTATTGAAGAGAATTTTTCGGT
>PUKG01000019.1 GCA_003550445.1 Halobacteroidaceae bacterium | reverse complement strand
ATTTATTCGGAGGTTATCAGGACCTGGAAAAAGGGAATTTACAGGTTTTGCATACAATGAGTTTTGTTGACGATCCCCAAAGGGTTTTTCGGGGAATTAGCCTGATTATGCGTTATGGATTCGACTTCACCTCTGAAACTCGAGCATTAATGGATGAAGCCATTCAGGCAGGAATTTTTCAAAAACTACCCCCCCTGGTTATCAAAGACAATATCCGGCGGTTATTGTATTTGGGGGATTGGGGGAAATTAGGAGAATTATTTAAAAAGTTTAATATCTGGTCTGCCCTGTTACCTTTTCAGCCGAGGGCTGTGCAAACTCGCCAGGAAGACCTTGTCTATCTGGAAGAAATTTATAAAAAGGACAAGAGGAATAGGTTTGATGCCCTTCTTTTATTTACCGGATATATTTGCCGGAACGAAGGAATAGCCGATAGGGATGAACTGGTGGAGAGGTGGCAGTTGGATAAAAAAGCCAAGAGGCTATTAACTGTTGAATTAGATTTATTAAGATTTACCCAGGAAAAAATTAAGGGTATGAATAAACCCGCAGAAGTATTTGAGATTTTAAGCACCTATACCAGGGATTTTTCAGCAATTGTTGCTGCAGCTTCCACCGAAGGGGAAACTCGGGATAAGGTTTTTGATTTCCTTTTCCGCAGCAGCTTTGAAGAAGTTAAATTATCTGGCCAGGAATTATTAAAAATGGGTTTTCCCCGGGGACCGGAACTTGGGAGAGTCCTAAAAAAAATTAAAGCTGCTCGGATTAACGGGGAAATAGCTTCCCTTGAGGATGAAAAAGAACTGGCTCGCAAAATTTTTTCCGCTGAAGGAGGTAGTAACAGAAATGGTTGAAATTCTATTAGTAATTCCTGTAATATTGCTTTCCCTTTCAATCCACGAGTTTTCCCATGGGAAGGCTGCCGATATGCTGGGAGATCCAACTCCAAGGGCAATGGGCAGATTAACCCTGAATCCCATAGCCCACCTGGATCCGATAGGGGCCCTGGTTTTGCTTTTAACCAGGAGGTTTGGTTGGGCAAAGCCTGTACCTATTAATCCAAGAAACTTTCGTAATCCCCAGCGGGACATTCTAATTGTAAGCCTTGCAGGGCCTGCTTCAAATATTGGCCTGGCGATTTTAATTTCTTTTATTTTCCGCTTCGTCCTATTTCTTTTGGAGATGGGGGCAATAACTTATACTGTAGGTAATTTTACCTTTTTCTTAATTGAGATGATCCAGATTGGGATTATTATTAACCTGGCCCTGGCAATTTTCAACCTTTTGCCCGTTCCTCCCCTTGATGGATCGAAAATTTTGAGAGGAGTCCTTCCCTATCGCTACCATGAATACCTTAACTTTCTGGAAGGGCCTTATGGCTTTATGATAATTATCCTCCTTCTTTTCACAGGAGTTATAGGCAGGGTAATATCTCCAATTATTTTCTTTTTTTATAATGTCCTGATGTTTGGAGCATAAAAAGAGAGGAGCATTGCTATGGAGAAAAAAAGGGTTTTAAGTGGAAACAGGCCCACTGGAAGACTCCATTTGGGTCACCTGGTTGGTATTCTTGGCAACTGGGTGGAAATGCAGGATCAATATGATTGTTTTTATGAAGTTGCTGACTGGCATGTCCTGACCACCTCAGTGGAAAATAGTGGGACAATTTCAGAAAATACAAGGGAAATGGCAATGGACTGGTTTGCAGTGGGAATAGATCCGGAAAAAAGTACGGTTTTTATCCAATCCCGGGTTCCTGAGCATGCAGAACTTCATTTGCTTTTGTCTATGCTGGCAACTGTTTCCCGCCTGGAAAGAAACCCTACCTATAAAGAACAGATAAACGAACTTAACCTGGGAGACCAGGTAAGTTATGGATTATTGGGCTACCCGGTTTTACAGGCTGCAGATGTTTTAATGTATCGTGCTCATGCAGTTCCTGTCGGTGATGATCAGCTGCCTCACCTGGAATTTACACGGGAGTTAGCCCGGAGATTTAATTATCTTTTTGGAGAGGTTTTTCCGGTTCCTGAGCCCAAACTAACAAAAACTGCAAGATTGCCGGGGATAGATGGACGAAAGATGAGTAAAAGCTATGGGAACGCAATATTTTTAACAGATGATCCGGATACGGTTCTTAAAAAAGTCTGGAAGGTTATTACAGATCCTCAGCGTATCCGTTTAAAAGACCCTGGAAATCCAGAAGTTTGTAATGTTTATTCCTTTTACAAGGTTTTTGCCCCGGAAAGAAAAGAAAGGGTCGGACGGGAATGCCGAAATGCTGAGCGGGGATGTACTGCCTGCAAAAAAGAGCTGGCTGAAATTCTAATTGACCTTTTGCGGCCAATACAAGAAGAAAGGGTTAAGTTTGAGCAGGACCCCGGCCTTGTTGAGGATTACCTGGCTCGGGGTTCGGAGAAAGCAAGAGAAGAAGCTGTGTCCACCATGAAGATTGTGCGGCAAAAGATGGGTGTCGGGAGGATTTAAAGTGGAGTATAACCTCAGGCTGGATTCCTTTGAAGGACCCCTGGATTTACTGGTCCACCTGATTGAAAAAAATCAACTGGATATTAGTGAGATTTCCCTCAGGAAGGTAACCCAGCAATACCTGGATTATTTAAACCAGATGGAGGAAATGGATCTTGAGATAGCCAGCGAATTTTTAATGCTGGCAGCCGAGTTATTACAATTAAAAACCAAAACTCTCCTGCCCGGGGCAAAAAAGAAAAAAGGAGGTCCTCCTCCGGAACCCGACCTGGTCAAGAGATTGTTTTTTTACCGCAAGGTTAAACGGGTAACTGAATTACTTAAGGACCTGGAAGATAAAAGAATAACAGCTTATGAGCGCAATTCTGATCATTTAATCT
>PUKG01000180.1 GCA_003550445.1 Halobacteroidaceae bacterium | reverse complement strand
GGGTCATCTCCAAGTCTAATCCCAACTTCAAATGTAGCTGCTCCGCATATCCCATTAAGATCCACAGGATATTCCTTACCTTCATCACAATATAAAATTTGAATCCAAGCAAGCTCCCGACTAAGTTTGCTTGTATCAGAAGATTTGAGATGAAATACAGTCTTGGTCGAAGATTCATGATTCTCTGGCTCATTCCTCTCTACTATCACTTCAGCTCCGGCAGACTTTTGACTTATCCGAAGTTCAAGAATCCAATCACTTATATCCACCCCTTCAAACTCCACAGGAAGAGATACATCAGTTCCTGGAACAATGCATAAATTTAAATCAGCCATTATTCAATTTCCTCAACAAGTTCCACATCTTCATCGTCAGGTCTTGTCAATCCTTGTGTAGCCTTTTCAATAGCCCTTAACTGTGGTTCCGGCAACTGCATTATGAACTTTAAGAATAAACTCTTAGGTATCACAAATTCTGCATTAGCATCCACATACTTCCTCAAAGCTTCTGCTTTTTGCATAGCAAGTTCAGATACTTCTTTCTCCGTCATTTCTCTCAAAGGCGGCCATTCTACTTTATATTTTTCTGGTTTTGGTAAAGATCCAAATGCTATTAACCTATTTATGAAAGGTCTGATGATTTTAGGAGTGATATAAATATTCTCTCTCCGTCTCATCCGCCCCCTCCAATGCTTATCGTCCGCTTCTCCTGCTACCTTAGCTTCTTCCGATCCCATTAGAATACGGTGGGGGATGCCCAATGTCAAAGCAACAGCCTTTAATTGAGCATCCATGTGTTTGGTAGGATCGGCTGTTTGAGGAGTGAGAGATTTTGCCGATACACCAGAAAGGGCTATGTATCTTTGCAATCCTTCTGAGAACTTGAATAATTCTTCCTTCAATCCATCTACGTCCACCTCTCCTCCTTTAAGCAGTAGCTCTGGATTCGCTTCAAAAGAATATCCCGGGAATGCTCCCCTCCAGAACATCTCTCCACTTCCACCTAATATTTTCTTAATATCAAGTAATCTATTATACACAGGCTTCATTCTTGGAACACCGTAGACCTCGCTTTGCATTCTATTGTCTGCTATATGAATAATCCTGTGCCAGTGGACTGAGACTTTTTTGGTGTCGTCTTTGTTATTGCTATCCGAAAAATCAATCTCATACATAACAGGAAGTCCGTATCGGGGACTCTCCTGTCTTTCTTCTACTTGTGAGACAGAGACTACACTTTCATCAAACACTCTCAAATACGTAACATTAAAATCATTATTCTCTGCCTCTCCCATCTCATCCAAACCTTTAACAGGTTGTCTTAATTTCTTCCCATCATCTATTCCTATCAACAAAATCCCAAACCTTCCAATCCCGCTTAAAATATCTCCTCTGTGCAGGTAATAAAAAGGTTGGAATTTCTCCTCAAACTCGAACCAAACCTCCTCAAACTCAGTGTTTGTGTCTTCCTGATTTTCTGCAATTGATGGAGTTACAATCCAGGACTCATCTGGTTCTATTTTCACAACACGGGACCCTATTCCTCCTCTACTGAACTGTTGTTTATAATCCTCGATTTTTATGTCTTTGGGGTAGCCTAATTCTCTGTCTAAGTCTCTCTGCTCCCCTCCATTTATTTGTTGCATGAGACTGTGTCTGCTATCAATCACAGAATTAGCGACAAGTCCCATAACACTTCTTACAGGTATTTTATCTTCCATTGTGGAATCCTCTTCTATAGTCAAAACTCTATATTTACTTTATTATAGCAAACAATGAAAAGAATTGCAACCAAAACCAACATTAACACCATTTCAAAACTATCCAACAGCTTCCAATGCGTTCCAACACTGGAGAATAACCGTAATTAAGGCCGCATAGGTATTTGCACCTTTAACAAGAATTAACCGAGGAGGTCGAAATCCAGCATAGAAGCGGCTTCTTCATCAGAAAAATTATATGTCCTTATAGATTCCGAACCTACGAAGTCTTTCTTCCTGATATATGTAGAATCTCTGTTTAAAAAGTTGAATTGTTTTTTCTGTCTCATCGCAATCCATCTCCTGCGTCTTTCATCTATTTCATTAGGCAACGAACTTGAACGAAAGGTGATGGAGAACATTTTTTCATTTTTCTCATAATTCTTCTGCATATCAAACCACCAGTAACATATTCTACATTTGTACTTATACACATTTCTTGTTCCATATTTTCTGACGTCCATTTCATATTTCTTTAATCGTTCATCAGAAAAATCTGTATTTGCATTATCAAACCATTCCAACTTTCTTAAACAATTTCCACAAAAGATTTTAGGTGTTTTCATAATGATATTTAAAAAACCTCCTCACTATTATTATAGAAACAGCAAGGAGGTTTGAGAAAGGTTTTTCTATCATTCAGCAAACAATTTTTCTATAGCTTCTTCCTGTGTTAGCTCTCCTCCACTTTCTTCTATTATGGCATCTATAGCTTCCTGTGCTAATTTCTGTTCCTCGGCTGCACTCTGGAATGTCCCATCGTCTCCGGTTGCAATAATATCCCTGCATTCTATTCCCATAACATTCGATATGGATTGCATTGTAATAAACAACCCTGCGTCTTCGACGCTTATATCGGATTTACCACATGGATGGTTGTGGAATAGTACGAAGGAATGAGCATTAGATAGGAGCGCTCTCTTGAATATTTCACGTGGATGCAATATGGATTCACATAACGAACCCCTGGAGACTTCAAACAATCCCGTAGGCTGTAATTCGTTATTTAGTGTTACCATTCCTACTACTTCTTCTGCTTGCTTATCCAGTTGGAAAGCTTCCCTCCCAAACGCAGCCATCTTGCACTGGTCATCCAGTATAATGTCTG
>PUKG01000175.1 GCA_003550445.1 Halobacteroidaceae bacterium | reverse complement strand
TGGAAGAAGCGGAAAGGCTTTCTGATTATATTTATATTATGGACCACGGAAAAATAATAGCTCGAGGGACTCCTGCTGAGCTCGTTTCCAATTTGGATCAGGATAATGTAATTGAGTTTTCTTTAGAACCTTCCCTGGGAAAAAAGGATTTAGAGGAACTGGGAGAAATATTCCCTGGTTATAACCTGCAGGAGGATAAGGTAAACGTTTATGTTAAGGAAATGGGGAGTGCCTTTTCCATGTTAATGGGTTGGGCGGAGGAAAGGGATATCAAACTGGAGAACCTGATGTTTCGCCGACCTAACCTGGAAGACGTTTTTATTGAACTTACAGGGAAGGGGCTGCGTGATTGATGAAACCTGAAGTTAGGATTTTCAAGATGTTCCTTTTCAGGTTATTAAGGGATAAATTTACTTTTTTCTGGACTTTAATTTTCCCGATGTTTTTGCTTGGAATGCTGGTCCTTTTTTTCGGAGACCTTACAGAAGGGCAGATTCCTTTTGAAGCAAGGATTGCCCTGGTCGATGAGGATCGAGGAGAAATATCTGAGATTATGGTTGATGTCCTGAAGGATATCCAGGAGGAGGAAGGCTCCTGGCTGGAGCTTGAAACCTATTTCGATATAGAACCTGCCAGAGAAAATCTGGCTGGAGGAAGGTACCATGCTATTTTCATTATTCCCAGAGGATTTTCTGGGGATGTAATGGGCAATGTTGGCGGTCAATTTATGGGACAAGAAGAACTTCCAGTTGGGAAAATTGAAATTATCAGCAGGGAAGGTGTTCAATCTTCGGCTATTGCAGCCACTGCAATGGAGCAGGTTGTTGAAGCTTTTCAATCAGAACTTTTCATGGAAACCGGCCTGATGCTTCCGGGAGACAGGGTTGGCTTTAAAACTGAAATAGTTCAGCCTGACCCAGGTGAAACTGCAACCTTTAATTATGTAAATTATATAGTTCCCGGGATAATTTTAATGGCATTTATCATGGCGGGTTTGGATGAACTGGTAACTAACCTGACTTCACCAAGGGATAAAGGGATTTTGCGGCACTTTTTTGCCACCCCCTTAAAAAGCCGGCAATATGTTTGGGGTTTACTTTTTTATATTTTATTAATTTCCCTTTTTCAGCTATTAATTATTTACTGGTTTGGGAGGCTGGTTTTTTCTGCTCAGCTTAATATCCTTTCCCCTTTACCCCTTTTCTTTACCGTATATTCCCTTCTTGTCCTTTTGGGGGTGGGCCTTTTAATTTCTGCACTGGCAAAAAATGCTGACGCCGCGGGAACAATAGGGAATATTATTTTTTACCCGATGATGTTCCTTGGTGGTCTTTATTTCCCTATAGAAGGAATGCCATTTTTCATTAGAATTATTTCCGAGGTTAACCCGGTTACCTATCTGGTAAATGGTCTCCGGGATAGCCTGGGAGTTTTTCCGTCATCCACTTCAATGGAAGCAAATATAATTATCCCCGGCCTCTGGTTAGTTGTGGGATTGTTTGTAGGAATAAAGAGGTTTAAATGGGATTCGGCCAAATAATGGGGGGAGTTGGTTTAATGAGGAGTTTATTTTGGATGACCAAAACTTTGGGGAAAAACCTCTTCCGGGACAGGCAGACCCTTTTTTCTAACCTGGCTATCCCCCTGGTTTTTCTTTTGATTTTTGGTTTTATTTCGGCCGGACAAACAACAGGGCCAAGGGAACCAGTTCTTGGGGTCTATGTCAGTGAAGGTTTTGCTGATGGGGGAATTATCAACGAGGTTTTACAAAATGCCCCGGGGTTAAGTTTTTCTTATTACCAAGAAAAGGATGATCTGGAGAGGGTTGTAATTAATAGGGAAGCAAGTTTTGGTTTGATCCTTGAAGGGAACGACTTAACCTTTCTTTTTAACCCGGTTCTTATCCAGCAAAATTCTCATTTTGAAGAATTGGCCAGGGGAATTAAAGCAAGTTTTGAGCGGGATAAAGCGGGGGTTAGCCAGGTTATTATGGTTGAAAGGTCAGCATTAACAATTCCCGGTCAGCTGGAACTATCTCCCCTTGACTATATTCTACCGGGAACAATTGCAATTGCAGTTGTATCCTCGGGCCTTTTTGCAATTACCCGGGGTTATTTGACCTTTCTGGAAAAAGGGGTTTTAAGGCGGATGGCAGCAACCCCTTTAAGGAAGGAAGCTTTTTTCCTGGGTTTGATTTTTACCCGGATTGTTGTTGCAGTCCTGGGAGCAGGTTTGGTTCTTGGAGCGGGAAGAATTTTATTTGATTTTTCTCTTAACATTAACTGGCCTTTTTTTATTCCGTTTTTGATTGTTTCAACCCTGCTAATGATGGCGGTAGGGGTTGTTATTACCCTGATTTTTAAAAAGAGGGAAAATGCGAGCCAATTTGCCAGCTTTTTGGTTGCGGTTATGATCTTTTTTTCTGGAATCTATGTGCCTTTGGAATTTCTCCCGAATTATTTGCAACAAATAAGCAGGTTTCTTCCCCTAACCCATATTGCAATGGGTTTACGAGGAACCCTTGGTATTGAACCACTTGTTATTTCTGAGTTTTTTGTTAACTTAATTGGAATGCTTTTAATATCAGTGATATTATTGATAATTGTTGCATGGAGGAGTAATTGGGGGGAAAAAAGAGCCTGAGAAACTTAAGTAAATGATAATGGATAAGGAAAGATAAAAAAATAAGGCTATTTTCAATTAAACCCAAAAAAAGCTCTTGACAGAGTGAGTCCACCGTGATAAGATTACAATTGCGCTTCAAAAAGTGGTCTTTGAAAACTGAACAGCGCCAGACGAGAGTAGATGCTAAAAGCATCACCAAAATAAGAGAGTTTCAAGGATTAAACGGAGAGTTTGATCCTGGCTCAGGACGAACGCTG
>PUKG01000231.1 GCA_003550445.1 Halobacteroidaceae bacterium | reverse complement strand
CGTTCCCTAAAACAAAAGATAAACAGGCTGGAGAAAGAAAAAGAAGATCTATCTTATTTAATTGACCATTCTCGACCGGCTGAACGGGAAAGCCCAGCAGACCGGGATAAGGAAGGCGAGGAAAACAAACATGATGGAGGAAAATAAAGTTTTAGTAAAACCTGCAGAAGGACAGGAAATTGTTAACTATCTTTGCCGAACAATGTCCATTTCCCGATGGTTGGGGAATTTTCTTGTTAATAGAGGGATTTTCACCCCCCGGGAAGCGGGTTTTTTTCTTTTTGGCGATCTTTGCGACCTCCCCTCTCCCTTTGAGTTACAGGATATGGATATTGCTGTTGAACGGATAAAAGAAGCTTTAAAAAAACAAGAAAAGATAATGGTTTACGGAGATTATGACGCAGATGGAATAACTTCCACCGCCCTTTTGACTCTGGTCTTAAGGGAATTGGGAGGAGATGTTTTTCCCTTTCTCCCTCGCCGAGAAAAAGAGGGTTATGGACTTGATGGAGATGCGGTGAAAAAAGCAGCAGAGGAAGGAATAAAGTTATTGATAACAGTCGATTGCGGAAGTAAAAATCCCGAGGAAATTACCCTGGGGCGTTCTCTTGGCCTGGATGTTATTATAACCGATCACCATCAAATTGAGGACCTGCCACCCGCCAATGCAGTGATTAACCCCCATAGATTTGATAACCTTTATCCTTTTCCCGATCTTGCAGGGGTGGGGATTGCCTTTAAGGTTTGCCAGGCTTTGTTGGAAGGAGAGGGTGCCCTTGGGGGGGAATTTCCCCTGATTCTAAAAAGGCTTTTACCCCTTGTTGCAATTGGGACTGTTGCCGACCTGGTTCCTTTAAGGGAGGAGAATCGAATCCTTGTAAAAAACGGTTTAAAGGAGTTGGAACAAACATCTCTGGTTGGCTTAAAGGCTTTACTAAAGGAAACGGGAGCGGGAAATGAAGTTAATAGTGGAAACATTGCCTTTGGAATTGCTCCCCGGCTAAATGCTGCAGGACGCCTTAAAACCGCAAATATTGCCCTGGAACTCCTTTTAAGTAGGGATGAAAGCAAAGCAAAAAGATTGGCTATTGTTCTGGGCAGGCTGAACCGCAGAAGACAGAAAGTTGAGGAAAAAATTGTTGAAGAAGCAAGGGCGCTTTTTACTACCCGAAAGGACGACCGTATCTTGGTTGGGGCCTCGGACAAATGGAACCCTGGTGTGGTGGGGATTGCTGCCTCAAAACTGGTTGAAGAATTTTCCCGCCCGGTTCTTCTTATTGGGTTAGAAGGCTCAGAAGGAAAAGGTTCGGGAAGAAGCCTTCCGGGTTTTAATCTTTATAATGCCTTGAAAAGTGTGGAAAATTTGCTAATTAAATTTGGAGGCCATCCCATGGCAGCGGGGCTTTCTGTTTCTGCTGAAAAGGTTGAGGAACTAAATCAAAGGTTGAATGAATATGCCAGAGAAAACCTTCCGGAAAAACTTTTGAGAAAAAGGATAGCAATAGAAGGCCTGATGGATATAGAACAGACCAACCTTGATTTAATAAATGATATAGAGAAACTGGCTCCATTTGGAATAGGTAATCCTCGACCATTGTTCAGCAACTCTGGGTTAACTGTCCAGGGGAAAAGGCAGGTCGGCCGGGATGGGAAACATCTGCAAATAAGCCTGGTTTCACCGAATAAAAAAATTAAGAGGCAGGCCATTGCTTTTAAAATGGGACACCTTTTCACGGAGATAAAAACAGGGTCAGGTTACCAGACGGTTTTTGCTCCTAAAATCAATAATTGGAATGGGAAAAGAGAAATTCAACTTGAAATAAAGGATATTTCACCAGCTTATTCCCAGGAAGAAAGAATAATGGAAAAAAAGGAACAGGTATCTTTTTCCTTGATACAATCTGGGAATCTCCAGGAGGGTAGGGAAAAAATATTTGAACTGATGGCCGAGGAAATTAGAGGAAAAGGGAGAAATGGAGTTTATATTGCCCCCAGTATTTACCGTTTGGCTAGGGCCTGGGAAAAAAGGCCCGAAACAATTAACTGCGAATTTATTTCCGGTTTCACCCCCGAAAAAAATATCTATGAAACGATTAGAAACCTGGAAAAAGAAAAACCAAAAATCCTTTTTTTAACCCTGCCAGTTTTTTTCTATTTTTTTAAAACCCTCTCTTTAATTCCCCTTATCTTTTCCTGGGAGAGCCCCTACCCAGACTTCTCCCCGGAGGTTTTTTATGGTTTCCTTCAGAAAAATGTTAAGAAGTGGGATCAGCTATTTGCCCTGGAATTTAAAAGTAGGATCAGAGAGCTCCCATTTACACCCAACCAGGAATTATCTTTAGGAGAGAGAGAACTTGGTTTTCAGAAGGTTAGCAAGGAAGAAATTACGGAAATTTCCGAAATCCCTGTTTGTATTTTTTCCAGGAGAAATCCGAAATCCACCCTTGATATTCTGGGTGAAAGGGAAATTATTAAACCCAATCAGGCAATTGAAAGGGAAATAAAAACTATTGCCATTTTAGATTTTCCCCCGACTGGAGGAGAGTTTATCTCATTTTTGGAAAACTGGAAGGGGGAGAAGATCTTTTATTATGAAAAGGGGGAACCCTGGCAGCCCCATAGCCGAAAAATAGACCGGGAAAAATTAGCTAAGGTTTACCGGGAGCTAATCGCCAGGGAAAAACCCTTTAATTGCAATGATTTTAAACACCATCCCCCCGAAATTGTAAGAGAGGCCTTGGTTGTTTTTGGCCAACTTGGTCTGGTTAAACTTAACATAAAAACCGGAGAAATTAGTTGGGATTTAACCAAAACAAGGGGGAGAAATGTAGACTTATTCAGGTCTTTACGTTATAATGAATTTGTTAATGAGAAAGAAGCCT
>PUKG01000258.1 GCA_003550445.1 Halobacteroidaceae bacterium | reverse complement strand
TCGGGTTTTTCCCTGGAAAGGATCAAGCACAGCGGAGCAATTTTTGATCGGGAAAAACTGGATTGGATGAACGGAGTGTATATCCGAAAATTAAGCCTGGAAGAACTCAGGAAGGAAGCCCATCCCTTTATCCGCGAAAAAGGGGTTGAGTTAAAAGTTGAGAAATTGGACTTTCTCCTGCTGGCTTTACAGGAAAAAGTATCAACCCTTGAAGAACTGGCGGAAATGGCTTCGGATTTTATCGGGGACCTTGAATATGAAGATCCCAAAAAAGCAAAAGAAATTTTTGGCCAGGATCGGGTTGACGAAGTCCTGGAAACTTTAATAGAAAAAATGGCGGACAAGGACAAGGTGTCTCCCGAAGAAGCCAAAGGTTTTTTAAAGGAGATTGGGAAGGAACTTGGAGTAAAGGGAAAACTTGTTTTTCAACCTGTTCGCTGGGCCCTGACAGGAAAAGGTTCTGGACCAGATCTTAACTACCTTATGGCCTTTTTTGGTCCGGAAGAATCCATAATTCGCCTGGAAAAAGCGCTTCAGGCCAGGGAGGATTGATTATTATGAGTACTTACTCCCAGATAAAAATTGAGGTTTTGACCCATACCCCCGACCCGGAACAGACTGTTGCGCTGGCTGCCCGCCTTTGCTATTCACCTCTGGGTGGGGATGAGTTAAAGGCAGCCCTCACCCCGGAGAAAGTAAAGGGTCTTTTGCAAAATGTTTTGGGTATGGGTCATTTTTCTGTTTTAGAACATATTTCTTTTACCTTCCTCATCGAAGGGGTTTCCCGGGTAACCACTCACCAACTGGTAAGGCACCGTATTGGTTGTTCGTACTCGCAAAAGTCCCAGAGGTATGTCCGGGAAAAAGAACCGGAATTTGTGGTTCCTCCGAAAATTGCCAAAGATCCTGAAAAAAAAGAAGAATTTTTAAAAACCTGCCGGGAGGCTTTCTCCGCATATTGTGACCTGATTGATAGGGGAGTTCACCAGGAAGAAGCGAGGTATCTCCTTCCCCAGGCTCTGGAAAGTAAAATTGTGGTGACGATGAATGGAAGAGCTCTTCACCATTTTTTCTCATTGCGGTGTTGCACCCGGGCCCAGGGAGAAATAAGGACTATGGCTCAAAAAATGCTTAATCTGGTTAAAGGGAAAGCACCACTTCTTTTTGAGACTGCAGGAGCTGCCTGTGAAAGGGGACCATGCCCGGAAGGGGATAAATCCTGCGGACGTTGGCTTAAGAAAGGGGAAAGAAATGGAAACAATTAGCGGAAGAAACCCGGTCCTGGAAGCTTTAAGATCAGGAAGAGAAATAAAAGAAATATTTATCCTCAGTGACGGCAGGGGACCGGCGGTAGAGGAAATTAAAAGGATGGCTTTGCGGAGAAAAATTACCCTGCAGGAGGTTGACCGCAGAAAACTGGACCAGATGGTCCGGGAAAACCACCAGGGAGTCGTAGCCCGGGTCCGCCCGCGTTCTCCCTGGACCATGGAAGATATATTAAAAAAGGAAAACTTAAACCTGGTAATTGCCCTGGACCAGATTCAAGACCCCCAAAATTTAGGAGCAATTATTCGTTCGGCCGCTTTTATCGGGGCTGACGGAATTTTAACTCCCAAGGACAGATCCGCCCCCCTTACCGAAACCGTGCACAGGGCAAGTTCGGGGGGATGGGAATGGGTTCCTGTAGTGGAAATTACCAATCTGGCCCGGACAATTGATGAATTTAAAGAGAGGGGTTTCTGGGTTACTGCTGGGGATCAAAAGGCAAAAACTCAGCCCTGGCAGGTTGATTTTACTTATCCAACTCTGGTGGTAATTGGAAGTGAAGGAAAAGGAGTTCGCCCCCTGGTTAGAAAAAAATGTGACCACCTTATTAGTATTCCGGGATCGGGAAAACTGGAATCCTTAAATGCTTCGGTGGCCACAGGGATTATACTTTATGAGATTATGAGACAGCGAAAAATGGAGCAGGAATAATGTCTTGACGATTTTTATGCTAATAAGTATAATATAAGGGAGACTTTCGACAGAATTTGTTCTGGGGGGTATATTATTGAAGGGTAATTTACAGCAGCAGAAAGAAGAAAAAGTTTTATGTTACAATGAACGCTGTGATGACGAGCTGGTGGAATTCTGTCATCAAGGAGATTCTTACGCTCTCGATCACTTAATTCGCAAATACAAAAACTTTGTAAGAGCCAAATCCCGGTCCTACTTTTTAATTGGAGCTGACCGGGAAGATATTGTCCAGGAGGGCATGATTGGTTTGTATAAAGCAATCCGGGATTATCGCCCTGACCGCCTTGCCTCTTTTCGAGCTTTTGCCGAGTTATGTATTACCCGCCAGATTATTACTGCTATTAAAACAGCTACCCGGCAAAAACACCAACCCTTAAACTCCTATGTTTCCCTGAATAAACCAATTTATGATGAAGAATCTGACCGTACCCTTCTCGATGTCCTTCGGGGAAGCAAATTAACAAACCCAGAAGATCTTTTTATAAGCAAAGAAACCTATAGTTTAATTGAAAACAAAATTACCGAGATGCTCAGCGAACTGGAGATGAATGTTCTCCAGGAATACCTGGATGGAAAATCCTATCAGGAAATCGCTGATCAGCTTGACCGCCATGTTAAATCAGTTGATAACGCCCTGCAGAGGGTTAAAAGGAAACTGGAAGTATTTTTGCGCAAGCACAATATTTAACCACTGTTAGCATGCAAATTAATCAGCACAATTGTGTAAAAGGAGGAAAAATATTTTATGGCCAAAGCTAAGTTTGAAAGAAAGAAACCGCACGTAAATGTGGGAACAATTGGACACATCGACCACGGGAAAACAACCCTTACCGCAGCAATCACCCGGACCCTTTCCAGCAAAGGA
>PUKG01000222.1 GCA_003550445.1 Halobacteroidaceae bacterium | reverse complement strand
TGGAAGGATCAAAGTGAGCAAAATGATCCGTCATATCCACAAAATGAGACATTACTCCGCCCGGCTTCCGGACAATGCGCTTAAAGTCCAGTAAAATACTACGCAACATATCCGGATAAATGTGTTCAAAGGTGTTGTTGGAATGAATAAGATCGATAGCCCCATCCCCGAGTGAGATAAATCGGGCGTCCTCAATAAGATAGCGAATACGCAGGCGGGAAAGCATTTGCTCCAGAGAGAGGTGATCCGGGTTATCGAGTATCTCATGAATAACCGCCATACGCTCAGATTGATAAGAAACATAGTCTTTGAGTATGTTATTTTCCCCGGCCTGGGTAAAACGCTGAAGGGTAAGCAACAATCTATTCCGGGAAGTTAACGGGGAGATATCGACAGAATGAATGTTATCGGCACCCAACAGGAACATGCTGACCGGTACAATCGGGTACCAGCCGGTACCCAATTCAAGGGTACTCTCCGGTATGGTGGCGTTTGATGATTGCTGATAAGCGGCAATGTGATTCCTGGCATGTTGCAACCGGTCAAAGAAGTAATGATCTGTAAGTTGCACACCCCTGGTCACGTATTTTTGAAAAAGGAAATTGATGCGCTTTGGATAAGGCAGGTAAGAAATGGCTTTCTGAACAATTGCTTTTTGTTTCCACTTTTTCATAAAGTGCCAGGCAGGGTTTAGACAACAGGCCAAAGATAACAAAGATATCTGTATGCATGTGCACTCCATAAAGCGAAAATGCGGCACCAAGCGCATTTATCTTCGGGCCAAAGCATTAAATGTTTATTTTTGAAATAAACCGGGCAATGACATTAAGATTGACACGCACGACGAATATTATTGCAGTCCTGCTGAAAACACAAACATCAGATAACCAACAATTTGAAAAACTATAAACATATGAAGCAACTAATTACATTCATCCTCATGATCGCCTGCAGTGGCGCAGCATGGGCCCAATTTACGCTGGAAGGACAAATCAGGCCGCGGGCAGAGTTTCGCGACGGATTCCGCATGATGCCCACAGAAGATAGCAGTCCTGCAGCACAGATCAACCAGCGCACGCGCTTGTCATTATCCTATGTGCTTGACGATCGCGTCAGTACAAGAGTATCCCTTCAGGACACACGCCTCTGGGGCCAAAATCTGACCATGGACGATACGCCAAATTTCAGCGTGTATGAGGCCTGGGTGGGATTGCATCCCAGCGAAAACCTGGATATCATCGTAGGCAGACAGGAGCTTAAGTATGACACCCAGCGCCTGTTGTCCTTTAACGACTGGGCACTTACGGGGCGCTCACACGATGCACTGACACTCCGGTACACTCTGGAACCTGGCAGAGAGCTGCATATAGGAACCAGCTTCAGCCAAAGCCAGAACAGGCTGTTTGAGACGCATTACGGGTTAAATAACTACAAAACACTGAATTACATTTGGTATCACACGCAGCTTACTAATGGTCTGCGGTCATCCTTTCACCTGATTGCAGATGGCTACGAAAACCCGGATGACCAGGACGACTTGAACATGCGGTACACGTGGGCCTCTTACCAGGTGTGGGATGCTGCCGATAACCTGGAATTGAGAGCCTACCCTGCCTACCAGCATGGAAAAACGGCCGGGGGAATGGACATCAGTGCATTTTACGTGATGCTGGAAGCGGGCACCAGCCTGGCAGAAAATATGCAAAACACCCTGGGTTTGGAGCTGTTTTCCGGGATGGATCAAACAGATCCCGGCGATACCTTTAACGCATTCAGCGACCTGTATGGCTTGGGTTATGCCAGGCAAGGACACATGAACTACTTTATCAACTTCCCGGACGACACGCAAAATGCCGGGCTGATCAACCCATACCTCAAAAACAGCTATCACCTTTCTGAGACCACCACCTTGTCGGCCGACCTCCACCTGTTTTTCCTGCAAAACGACTACCCGGACCCGGTAACGGGAGAAGCCATCGACGCATACCTTGGCGCAGAAATCGACCTGCACATGGTATACCGCTTCAATGCATTTACACAAATTGTTTTCGGATACTCCGTGATGCTGGGTAGCGAGAGCATGGAGTACATCCGTGGAGGAGACAGCGATGAATGGGCGCACTGGGCATTTGCCATGATCCGCATGTCACCTACATTCCTCGCACAGTGAAGCCATCAGTAAACTGTCATCAGTAAACCGCGCATGGCGGCACGAATCCTGATGCTTGCCCCTGTGACCCGGCCGGAAAGACTGTTTTGATCAAACTCCACAAAAAGGCAAAATAATTAATCAAGTTATTTTGCAAATATCAAAATACTTCGTACTTTTGCAAATCTGTAAATGGAAGAAATGAGAATTAAAGAAACAAACGCTTCAAAAACATGTATTTAAGTCCGGAGATCAAGAAGAATATCTTCAAAGAATATGGTGGGAAAGAAACCGATACCGGTTCCCCGGAAAGCCAGATCGCATTGTTCACGCATCGGATCAAGCACCTGACCGACCATCTGAAAACAAATAAAAAAGATCTGGGTACCAGGCGTTCATTGGTATTGCTGGTAGGCAAAAGAAGAAAATTGCTGAATTATCTGAAAGATACAGATATCGAGCGCTACCGGGCAATCATTAAGAAGCTCAACCTGAGAAAGTAAACATATTTAGTGACCAACAGGCAATTACTCGTTAATTGCCTGTTTTTTTATCTAAATATCTAATTGACCTATATATTAATAAGCGAAGAGTAACTGAAGATGAGTACACAAAAAGGAATTCAGAAGACAATCGATTTGGGTGAAGGAAGACAGATCACCCTGGAAACAGGCAAGTTGGCCAAGCAGGCCGACGGCTCCGTGGTTGTTCGCATGGGCGACACCATGTTGCTGGCCACCGT
>PUKG01000064.1 GCA_003550445.1 Halobacteroidaceae bacterium | reverse complement strand
CTTACACGCTCATCAAAGACAAAGGCACGCTGGCCATTCATATTCCCGTGAATGAAGATGAAACGGTAACCAAGACCTATAGTTATGGCGATGATTACTGGCCCTGGGGCATCTCCGGCAGCGGGGAAGTGACCGCAGAGGTGGTCTATGCCGGGCATGGTATTTCTGCCCCGGAACTCGGCTATGATGATTATGCAGATATTGACGTGGAGGGCAAGATTGTCATCACCGAGCTGGGTATCCCCTACGATGGTGATGATCCGGACAGCCTGGCCATGTGGCAACCCTATGTGGACCATTCCAACAAGGTGGAATTTGCCCTGGAAAACGGCGCCGTGGGACTGATCTTTGCCTACCACGTAGCCAGTCCACGTCCCACAGCTGATCCCGGCTTCCTTTTCCTGGCCGCCACCGATGAGGTGGTGGAGGACTTCCTGGCCGGCACCGGCAAAGACCTCGATGAAGTGAGGGAGGGCATTCGCAGCACCCTGACCCCGAACTCTTTTGCCACAGGGAAAAAGGCCACCATGGCGCTCACTTCCGAGTATTACCCAGATGGCAGGACACACAACGTGGTGGCCATGATCGAGGGCAGCGACCCCGAACTGAAGGATGAATTCCTGATCGTGGGCGCGCATCTCGACCACCTGGGGATGATGCCGGTCTTGTTTCCCGGTGCGCTGGATAACGCCTCCGGAAGCGCCCTCGCCCTGGGCATTGCCAAGGCATTGGCCACCAGCGAAGTGGAACTGAAGCGCACAGTGGTCATCCTGCTCTTTGGTGCCGAAGAAGTAGGCCTGGTAGGCGCCCGTGAGTTTGTGGAACGTTTCCCCTATCCGAAAGAACAGATTAAGATGATGGTTAACCTGGACATGGTAGGCCGCGGCGACAGCTTCTTCGCCTGGACGGCTGAGCCCTGGCAGGAGCTTCTGGAAGTCATGGAACGTAACAACGAACGTTGGGTGCACCGTGATTTCATGACAAGCGCAAACCCCTGGCAGATGCCACTGCGTCCGCGTACGGATGGCATGGTCTTCTACATGGAAAAGATCCCGGCCGTGACCTTTGGCACCCGTGGCGCAGAAACGCCAGCCCTTTACCATGTACCAGAAGACGACATGCGCCAGATTGATATTGAGATCATGCGCGATGTGATCAAAGTGCTCACCATGAGTCTTATTGACTTGGGTAACATGGATGCTATTGAGCTGGGTACACCGTAAGGGGGTATTAGGTGCCCGGGAGATTGGAGGAGCAAGTAAGAAGTAAGCAGTAAGAAGTAGGCAGAAGGCAGTAAGCAGCAGTAACAATGGGGTTTGGAACTCAGGGGGCGGAGTTAAGTGGTGAGCAGGAACCTTTTGACTTTTAGGCATTTTGACTTTTAGACTTTTAGACTTTTAGACATTCTTGTCTCATGAAAGAATTTGACCCAAACTACCGGGCACCTGAGGGGAATCCTGACGAGCAGGGCATGAACCGCCGTTGTTTTCTTAAGACCGGTGCCCTATTTGCTGGTGGGATGGCCGCCTTTGGATCCCTGCTGGGTTGTGGCGACGACCGGAAGCGCATTCGCTTACCTGGACGCCTGGAGCCAGATGGCAAGGTGATCGTCCGGGCCGGATGCCCTGCACACAACTGCGGTGGACGGTGCGTCCTTAAGTTGTTTGTAAAGGACAACGAGATCGTCCGGATTGAAACCGATGATCGTCCCGGCGATGACATCAGCGACCCGCAGCTGCGTGCCTGCATCCGGGGTCGCGCATACCGCAGACGCCAATACCACAAAGACCGTCTGAAATACCCCTTGAAACGTGTGGGTAAACGCGGCGAAGGCAAATTCGAACGGATCAGCTGGGATGAAGCCCTCGACATGATGGCTTCTGAGATCAAAAGGGTCAGAAAAGCATATGGCAACTCGGCCATCCTGGTGCCTTATGGCACGGGCAGCTATAACCAGACCAACGGCCGGCAGACGGCTGCCCGGCTGATGAACCTGTATGGCGGATCGCTTGGCTTCTACAATAGCTACAGCTGGGCCTGCATCAGCCGGGCCACGCCCTATGTATATGGTACTGGTGTCACCGGCAACCAACGACAAGACTGGGTCAACTCGAAGTACATCATTATGTGGGGCTGGAACCCCGCGGAGATGCGCGACGGCACCAACTCAGAATATTTTCTCAAGAAGGCCCGCGAAAACGGTGCCCGCATCATCTGCATCGACCCCCGAATGAGCATGAGCGCCACTGCACTTGCCGACGAGTGGATCCCCATTCGTCCGGGTACGGATACTGCACTGATGAGCGCCATGGCCCACGTCATCATCACGGAAGACCTGCACGACAAAGGTTTCATCCAGCGTTGCTGCGTGGGTTTCGACAAGAGCCAGATGCCCCAGGGCCTGGAGGACGAAGAGAGCTATTCCGACTACATCCTCGGCACACGCGACGGTCAGCCCAAGACCCCGGAATGGGCCGAAGCCATCACTGGAATACCCCGCCAAACGATCATCCGGATTGCCCGTGAATACGCCTCCACCAAGCCGGCCATGCTATACCAGGGCTACGGCATGCAGCGCCGCGCTTACGGTGAACAACCCGTGCTGGGCGGCTGCGTGCTGTCTGCCATCACCGGCAATGTGGGCATTCCAGGCGGATGGGCCAGCGGCATCGCACTGCAGGCCGACGACGGAGGGCCCTTCTGGAATATATTCCCTACCGGAAGGAACCCGGTAAGCGCCACCATCCCTGTCTTCCTGTGGACGGAAGCCATCCTCAGGGGCAAGGAAATGGGTCCGGAAGATGGCGTGATCGGCGCGGAAAAGCTCGACAACAACCTCAAGATGATCTGGTGCGTAGCCTCCAACATCCTCATCAACCAGCACGCCGACACCAACCG
>PUKG01000165.1 GCA_003550445.1 Halobacteroidaceae bacterium | reverse complement strand
CCTTTAAATACTGGGTCGAAAATGATATATTTCCAGATATTCCTTTTTTAAAAAGTCATGGTTTTATCTTCTTCTCCTTTTTCTTTCCACAAATCATCCAGCCAGTCAAAGGTAACCTGGTTCATGAAGCGGGAATTGGCAACCATGCAATGCCCTCCAGCCCCCAGTTTTTTTGGCCCGGTAACCCGCTTCTTTTCATGATGAGAGATTGCTTCCAGGGCTACCTCCTGCAAAATCTCAACTCCCTTGGAAAAAATTATTTCCTCTTCCCCATCCAGTAAAAGGGTCGGGCATTCAATCATTCGAGGATCAAAGAAGAATTTTTTATTCAGCTCAACAAAATGGGCCATGTCCTTTGCTCCCCATCTTTTCTTGATAGATTCAAGTCTTGGCATTACACTTGCACCAAATACCAGCTTAAAAAGTGGGAAAAGGAAGGTTTTTTCCAATTTTGCAATTACACCAAAGGGAGAAATTTCCGTCATCCATATATTCCCATCAAGAATCATACTATTAGCAACTATTGCCTTGATCCTTTTCTCATAGCAGGCCGCCCGGGGAATCATATACCCGCCCCAACTAACCCCCTTTGCAGCCAGTTTTTCCGGGTCCACATCCTCCCGGCTCAAAACGTAATCAACAATTGCTTTCATGGGCACTTCTGTATCCGGACGCATATACATTCCCTCGAGCATTGTTGCTCCCTGGCCGGGGAGTTCAACAATAAAAACATTATAACCCCTTTCGGCTCCTTCTTTTCCCATAATAAAATAGAGTTCTTCCAGGATAGTGTCTCCCCCACCGACAAAAATAAGGGTTTTTCTTTTTTCATTACCTGGAGCAGCCTTAATGAAATAACCAGGAAGGTGCTTGCCTTCAAAGGGGATTTTTACCGGTTCCAGGGGAGTATCTACCAGTTTTCCTGCGGCCTGGAAACATTCCACCTGTTTTTCTCTTTTCCCGGCGGTTCCATAATAACTGGAGGCTCTAAAAAAAGCTTCGCGAGCACTAACTTTATGGCCCCTCTTTTGGGAACTTTTGGCCAAATCTTCCAACTGCTTTCCCTGGAAAGCAAATTCTTTGTTCCATTCATCCCGGTTTACCTTTTTCATCCGAGAAATTGCTCCCCAGATCTCTGCAGTATCCGTCCCTCCTCCGGCCTGCTGCCAGAGCAAATGCATAACATTTAAATCCATGTGAACATCCTTAAAACAATATACCACCCTGTTCTTTTTATATACCCCCAGGTTGGCACGGGGAATCTTTTTTTCATATAGCTTTGGGTATTTGTTCATAAATTTTCCTCCTTAAAATTTTGTTAAACCCACCTAAATTTAGTTCCTCCCTCCTCTCCCATCAATGGGTCATTAACAATATTAGTTTTACCTTCATTTAATATTGCCAACCATATATTAACCTATTTTTTTTAATCTAAGACCTGACGAAAGGTAGGTTTGGAAACAACCCAACCTTTTCCTTATTTTTCCATAAACCGGATATAGGGAAAATTTCCAGTTTTAAAGTAGGAAGGTTGAAAAAATGGATAGAACCTTCTCCTCTTTTTCCTGCAGATTTTTTCCCCCGTCAAAGTAGTACGAAAGAAAAAATCTCCCAGAGGAGATTGGTCATTCCTTATTTTTTATTGAATGGTTTATAAAAAAATTCCAGTTTTGTTGCCAATTTATTTTAATCCTTGTAATGTTGGTTTTGTTAGAATCCTCTTATCAAATTTGAAACAAAAACATGTAGTGGGGAAAAGGTCTAATTTTGATGGGAAGATCCGGCTATTTTCCCAATGATTTATTAATTGATTTAAAAACCTTTACATCAAGGTTTTATACCTGTTTGCATCATGGTAGAATTCCTAAGCTGGCAGAAGTTTATTTTTCCCCTCATAGGTTCTCCTGTTTTTTTTGAAAATGGTATTCATAAAGAAAAACCCTCATAGAATTACTTCCCTCCTTGGAAAAATCCCGGGCAGTAAGCTCTCCGGTCCTCAAAAATCCATTGCTATCGTAAAAGCCATAATTGCAGGAAGTATCTGAAAAAAGGTATATGCAATTGAGGTTTTTCTCCCGGCAGTAATCCAGAAACTCAAAAATCAGTTTTTTCCCCAATCCTCTTCCCCTTTCATTAGGAGAAACAATAAACAAAACTACCTCCCCATCAAAAACCCTCTTTCTTTCCCGGAGGAGTTTATCATAAACTCTCCGTTCTTCCCTGGCCTGTTGAATGAATTTTTTCCCGGCGAAAATTCGCAGGGAGAATTTTAAACCCGCCCAAATTAGGGCAAACAGGTGGGGGATTTGTTTCAAGGGTTTGAAATCTCGGTTTATCCTCCCAAGAATAAGACCCACGGGAACTCCTTTATCCAGGGCAACCCTGGAATAATTCTGCTGGAGCAAACAATTGCGCAGATAAATTTCCAGGGCATTTCTCACCTGCCCGGAATGATCCGAAAAGCTATCAAAATTCCAGGTTTCATTGATTATTTTTTTTATCTGATCATAGTCTTCTTTCCGCAACTCTCTGAACTCAAGGTCCATTAATCTCCCTCCAGAATTCTGACCAAAAATTCTTCCTCCCACCCAGGAAAAGCCACTTTCTTCCGGAAATTATTTTTCCTTATATAAATTCTTTTTCAATCACTTTTTATTAAGAAAGTTTCAACAAAAGATTAAAATTCTATTTTTAAGCTTCTTCCAGGGGGTTTCCCATTTCTAATCAAAATTCTCCTTTGCCATTATTTTTCCCTTTGAACTTTTTCCTATAATAATGCTATTCTGGTTTTCCTAACTTCCTTTTGTTTTTGGAAAAAATCAATTTCCCCTGGATATTCCCTCTTAGGTTATTAAGTAATCAAAAACCCTGCAGATATGGACAGGTCTGCAGGGTTTAACTTGAAATT
>PUKG01000069.1 GCA_003550445.1 Halobacteroidaceae bacterium | reverse complement strand
TTTCTGAAGGTGTGAGTTTTTCCCTGTGTCCTTCAGCGTCTTTTTCTCCTACCCTGTGTAAAATTTTTGCTGCAAAACGGGAAACCTGCCTTTTTGGAGGGATTTTTGGAAGTAACCGAATTATTTCTTCTCCTTCATCCAGGAAGGGCTGGAAAAAATCTTCCCGACTTCCAAGGGTTAGGGCTTCAGTAAGGAAAGGAATTGCCGCTTCCGGCCCCTGAGTATGGAAAGCAACGAGAGTTTTTAGAAGTAAAACTTCAATTCTTACTCTTCTTCCATCATTGCCCTTCAGGTTTTCTTCAAGCTTATTCAACAGTTTTCCAGCTGTGGGGATATTTCCTTCGGCGATTTCCAGACGGGCTAAAACCAGGTGACCCTTTTCCTGCCCCAGCGGAGGCTTAGTTTCAAAGTTAACATCCTGCTGGTTTAAATAATCCCTTGCAAGAATGAGGTCGCCTTCTTCCAGGTATATTCGGGCTTTCCAGGCAGAAACCCAACTGGAAAGAACCTGGGGAATGCCGTCTTCCCTTTTAATTTTATCAATTTCGGCAAGGGCTTGTTTTGCCCGGGAAAAATTTTTAGAAGAAAAACAAACAAGGATAAGGCAATAAAGGCTCCAGGCCAAAACCTGTTTCTCAGGCTTGCAAATTTTAACTGCCGTTTCCACCTTTTCCCTTGCTTTTTCAAGCTGGTTCCGATCCCTTTCTACCAACCCCTCCAGGGCCAGTAATGGGCCGGTTCGAGGCATTCGTGATAGGTTATTTTCTTCGGCGAAGGTTAACATTTCCTGGCAAATGTGGCTTGCTTCTTCCAGTAATCCTCTGAACCAATGAATATTTGCCAGTTTCCAGCCGGCAAGGAGAGTGGAGAAATGTTGGCCGCCTTTTTTGGCAAGGGTAATTGCCCGGGAAAATTCCTCTGAAGCCTGGGTAAGGTTCCCTTCTAAAGCCAGAGCATCTCCAGCAGCCAGAGCAGCAAAACTGTGGAAAAGGGTTTTATCGGGATGAAGTTTTTCCCTGATTTCCCTGCTATTTGCTAAAATCGCCTGTTGATCGTTTTGGAAAATGGCAAGATAAGTTTTAATCAGGGCAATCATTCCCTCAAATTCTTTTTTTTCTTTCTCCTCCGAGAACTCAACTTCTCCTGTTCTTTTCATCAGGGGTTCTAAATCTTTTAAATTACCTTTTATAATTAAAAAGAACGCTTTATAGGCAAAAAGCCTGGGGAATTTTTTCAAAAGATCAAAGGGAATCTGTTCAAGCCAGCGAGAAATCTGGTGATTACCTTCCTGTTTCCAGAGTTTTTCCGGGTCTTTGTTAATTATTTCCACAGCCCATTGCAAATCATCTCCCGCCAGGGCGTGTTGAACAGCCCTGCCAGGCTCTCCTTTATCCAGGAGATGCTGGGCCGCCCTTGCATGAAGGGTTGGAATAATATCCTCCCGGCGCGAGGTGAGCTGAAAGTAAAGAAGGTCAGCAAAAAGAGGATGGTATCGATATCTAAAGCCATCTGGGTCCAGGGGAGAAATAAAAAGGTTTTTATTGTCCAATTGGGCTAAAATTTCCTGACTATCTCCTCTTCCCGTAACTGCACGGCAAATATCAGGATCAAGGGTTTTAATTATTGAAGTTTCCAGGAGAAAATCCTGGATTTCCGGGTTCTGTTGGGCAAGAACCTCCTCGGTTAAAAAGTTAAGAATGTGCCGGTGGCTACCGGTAAAATTTCGAATAAATGATCGGAGATCTTTTTGATTTTGGAGAGAATGAGCTACCATTTGCAGGCTGGTAACCCAGCCCTCGGTTTTTCTTATAAGATCCCGGAGGTTGTCCTCAGAAATTTCCTCCAGGCCGAAAATATTTAGAAACTCCTTTACCTCCTCCCCGTTAAAACGAAGGCGATCGCCCCTTATTTCCGTTAGCTGTCCTCTTGCCCGCCAGCGGGCAAGGGGCCAGGGAGGGTCTGAACGAGTTGTTACAACGACCTGGATTTTGGGGGGAAGGTTTTCAATAAAAAAAGCAAGGTTTTCCTGAATTGTTTTTTCTTCAATAAGGTGGTAATCATCCAGGACCAGAAATAAAGGCTGTTCAATGGATACAAGTTCGTTTAGGAATGAAACCAGGATACTTTGATCGGGTGCTGGTTGGGGGGTTTGGGCTCCTGAACGAATATTTTCCAGGGCAAAATCCCCCAAACCCGGCTCGACTTTTTGCAGGGAGGAAATCAGGTAAGTCCAGAAAAGATAGGGGTCATTGTCATTTGGATTAAGGCTGAACCAGGCGGTTCTCCCTTCCCAGCGTTCAGCCCACTGTAGAGCAAGGGTTGTTTTTCCAAACCCGGCGGGGGCAGAAATTAGAATTAGTTTCCGGGGGTATCCCCTTGCTGGGGTAGGGCCTTTTTCAATTTGGTCAACCAGGCGTTTTCGGAAAACCAGTCCCAAAGGACGCGGAGGCTGGTTAATTTTGATCTCCAATAGATTTCCAGCCAATTTAATCACCTCAAAAGGTAATTTTTTAAAGCTGTTTAAAGGTTTTCAGGAAATTTTCCAGGGGAATTTCTCTGGAAACCTGTTTCTTAAGGTTTTTCAGTCTTTCCCCCGCTCCGGGTTGGGGGTAACCACTGGTTGCTCTCAGCATAATGTTTTTGGGTGTTTCCAGTGGGGAAACATATTCAACAACTGAAACCCGATAATTTTTGGCTTCCAGGGCTGAAACCCGAACCCCATCTGTAAAAATGTCGGCAAGGCGATTGTGAAAGACCCGGTGCCTATCAATTCCCTCCCAGGGGGTAAAGTTAATTTTGTCGTGAAGGGCGGCCTGGCAGCAGGGAACTGCGATAATGTATTTACTTTTTAAGTAGATCCCCAGGGCAAGAGCCTCGTCAGTTGCAGTGTCACAGGCATGGAGGCTTAAAACCA
>PUKG01000232.1 GCA_003550445.1 Halobacteroidaceae bacterium | reverse complement strand
GAATTTCCGGGGGCAGGGCACATTTTCCGGATTCCATACCTGCCTTCTCTTCCAAAAGAAGAAAATGGAGAGCTTCTTTTTGGGGGTAATAAAAAGAAAAATTCCGCGGCTGAAGCACAAGTCTGGCAGGAAATATTAACCTTTCTGGAGAATTTCTAGTAATAAAGGGGTGAGAGTTTGCCAGTTATTTATACCCTGGGTCATTCGAATCATCCTTTTTCCTATTTTAAATCTCTGATAAATGAGTACGGGATATCTCTTGTTTGTGATGTTCGGAGTATTCCCTATAGCCGTCATCATCCCCGGTTTCGCAAAAAAAACCTGGAAAAATCCTTACTGGAAAATGGAATTGGTTATTTGTTTTTGGGTAAAGAATTGGGTGGAAAAAGGGATGAATCCGGGCTAAAAAATGGTGAGGGTAAAATTAATTATGATCTGGTCAGGCAATCTGCTCTTTTCCAAAAAGGAATTAAGCAGATAGGGGATAATTTGAAAGAAGGGGAGATTCCCCTTTTGCTTTGTGCAGAGAAGGATCCTTTGAAATGCCACCGATTTTTCCTTATTTCACCCATGTTAGTGGAAAAAGGCTGGGAAGTCAGACATATATTGGCCTCTGGTGAGGGCATCTCCCAAACTGAAGGGGAAAAAGCCTATCTTAAGGCTATAAAGGGCCCAACACTGTTTTCCGGCAGGGCTGAGGCCCTGAAAAAGGCTTATAGCCAGGGAAGTGGAACAAAAAAATGAGGAGGTTCTGGCATGCGGGGAAGTTTCAAGAGTGAATACTCCAATCAAATACAACAGCTTCTGGTTACTGTTTCTCGCCATTTTTATATAAAAAAGGATGGGAGAATTGCCTACCAGGAAACCCCTCTTTCTACCCACATCAAGACCCTGGAGGAAGCCAATAAGGAACCACTGGTATATTATATTATTCGTGATCATTATAGTGGGAACTTTCGCCTGGGCCTTTGTTCTGGCCAGGAATTAATTCCCCTTGTTGACTTTCTTTTTTCCGCCTGGAAACCGAAAGAGGATAAGGGTACCCTTTCCGGATTACCGGAAATTTTATCGGTTCCCAAAAATATTTCTACCCCCGAGCTTCTCTCTGGGTTAAAAGAACTTGGAATTAAACCGGTACACCCTCCAAGTGGTTTTGCTTCCGGGATTGGCATGATCAGATCCCTTGAAGAAAATATTGGTTTTAATTTAACCAGGATTGCGATTCCGGATTTACCCGGTCTCTTATCCGTTGAAGATAAGATTATTGATTATATGCTGGGAGGTTCTTTTCGAAAAAGCAAAAAGCAGATATGGCAGGAAGGTTTGATTGCCGGGCATCCTCGTTTGCCCGAACACTTTAAGTCCTTTAAAGAAATTTTCCCCAACCCTGATGAAAATGAATTTCCCCTGCCCTGGAAAGGGGATGGGAATGAACCTCAGGATTTTGTTCGGGGTAAATCTGCCCTGCCAAAAATGGAGGGGAAAATTCCCTCTCCCCAGCAATTGGAAAAAGCCCAAATGATTGTGGATGAAGCCAGGGGAAAATTTTTTACCTCTGCCAAGGGTTCAAAAGCCTTTGAAGCTCTGGACGTTACTCCATATTGTAGCGATGCTTACCTTTTTCTTGCCAACCTGAGCAAAAAAAATGAGGAGAAAATAATTCTTTTTGAAAGAGCAGTTGAAGCCTGCAAGGCAGTATGGGGAGAAAGTTATTTTAAAAGGGTTGACCGTAATTTCTGGCACGATGTTGTTGCTCGAGACTATATGCGGGGCTTATTAGGGTTGGGGCAATGTTATTTTGAAGAAGGGAAAATAGGGGAAGCTGCTGCAATTTTTGAGTACCTGATAAAACTGGATCCTGAAGATAACCTGGGTGTACGTTATTTCCTGGTTAATTCCCTGTTATATGAAGGGAACACCAGAGAGGCTCAGGCTTTTTTGCGAAAATATGATGATAATTCGGTTTGCATGCTTTATTCCCGTGTCTTGCTCTGGCTTCAGTTAAATGATAAAGTCCAGGCTCGAATTGCCCTGGAAGAAGCATTGGAAGCAAATATGAGGGTTCCTTACAGGCTTTTGCGTCTGCAGAAAGTTCTTTTAAGGGATACGGGGTATAGAGATTATCCCGAAGGAAGCCCGGAAGAAGCAGAGTTATGCGCAAGTATTTCTTTTCCAGCATGGGAAAAAACTCCTGGAGCAAAAGACTGGCTTTTCCGGCAGGTAAAAAAGAGAAATCTTCAGCATATTTATTAAAAAACCCCGCTTTTGGCGGGGTTCTTTAATTTCGATTCCAAAAAGAGAATATTTTTTCCAAAATTTTGGGTTTTTGTTGTTTTAACTCAAAATCCTGCAAACCTTCCTGGGCGGCTTTGTAGCCAAGATTAATTGTTTCTTTTGTCTTTTTTAAATCCCAGGAACCAATATTAAATAAATTTGGGGTAATCCAGTAATCAGCTTCCCGGGCATTTTCTGCTTCCCGGTCCCTTGTCATCAGGTAAGTAGATTTATAAAACATTTCGAAAATATTCCGCGGTTCTTTTTGCAGTGGAGAATGGCGGGTAAGATCTACAGCGACGATTGGGCGGAGGTTTCTTTCCTGGAGGGGTCGGGTAGGGACATTTTGCAGGACACCGCCATCTACTAATGTTTTTCCGTTTCTTTTTACCGGGGAAAAAAGGCCAGGAATTGCGCAGGAGGCAGAAACGGCGGAAATTAAATCACCCTTTTCCAGGTAGACCAGGCAATTGTCTACAATATCTACTGTTATTATGATCAAAGGGATATTTAAACTGGAAAAATCCGGCCGACCCAGGTCATTTTCCATAATTCGGCAAATAAAATTAGTATTAACAAGGCCTCTTCGGGGGAGGGGTGTCTTGGGAATATTTCTAAAAAAGTCGCGCCGGTTCAAACT
>PUKG01000099.1 GCA_003550445.1 Halobacteroidaceae bacterium | reverse complement strand
GTGTCCAAGGATTTACCCCCTCCCTATCTCCCTCAAAAGGGTTTTTAATCCTTGGGTCAACAAGAGAATATAAATAATCCGAAATCAAAGAACCAACCAAACTTAAAAAAGAAACAAATCCGGTAACAAAAAGGACAACATAAAAATCCCCCATACGTTCAGTTACATGCCTGAAAATTAAAGAGCCGAGTCCCGGCCAGTTAAAAATACGTTCAACAATTATCATCCCTCCAAAAAAATAAGGAAGGGAAGAAAAGATTGCCGCAAGAATGGGAATCATACTATTCCTTAAGGCATGCTTAAAAATGACTACTCTTTCTCGGAGACCCTTGGATCGAGCGGTTCTTATATAATCTTCCTGCATAACCAAAGAAACAGAGGTTTTCACATGTTCAGAAAAAATTGCAATATAACCAAGTGAAATGGTTATTGTAGGAAGAATTAAGTGCTTGACCCTGACCATCATCGCTTCAAACCAGGTTAAGTCCCTGGCAAAAGTATAATATCCACCCACCGGAAGCCAGCGAAGGTGAAGAGAAAAAAATAAAATTAAAAGCAACCCAACTGCAAAATCGGGAATAGAAATACCTACCATTGAAAACCCATTGAAAAACTTTGTCAACCAACTCCTTGGTTTTAAAGCACTGTAAACCCCTATAATCAGGCCCAAAAAAACAGCAAACAAAAGGCCGGGAATAATTAAATTTAAACTAACCTTTAACCGTTGAAAGAGAACTTCTGCCATTGGAGCGCCTGCAACCCTCGTTGCACCTCCAATTCCTCCCCAATTTCCCCTTAAAACTTCACCCATCCAGGTAAAATAATGGCGGGCGGGAGAAACATCCAAACCTGCCGCACTTCTTTCCCTTACTATATCAAAAATAGAGGAAGCACGGATGGGAAAAATACGGGTCATTCCTCCCGGAGTTGTGGAAACTATAGTAAAAACAATTGCCGTCATTAAAAACATCAAAACCAAGACGGTAATCATTCTTCTAGCAAAAAAGCGATTCACAACAAAACACCTCAACTTCCAAAAAATTCTCAGGACTGGGAAATGATCCCTGGCTATCAGGGAGTAAAAATTCCTGGAGTAGTTGCCAAAAGGATTATTAGACCATCAAGGAAAACCCACAAAATTGAATAACCAATGTAAATAAATTCTTCTCCACCCTTAAACCATTGTTTCCGGGCTATAAAAACTACAAGGAAAGTAGTTACTAGGGCTGAAAAGAACTGCACTCCAGTGGTCGAAGCAGGGACAGAATACAACAAGGGGAAAAATTCCCGAAAAATTGCAACTCCCCCTAGAAAAAGCCCCAGGAAAAGAAAAAAGTTAACCCGAGTAAGGATGCGATATGACTGGAAAATGTAAAGAATAACGGCAAAAAAACCAATTGTTAGTGCATTTCTTACCATTGTTGCAATTGCCCCCAAAAGACTATAAAGAAAAAGCATAGCTGATTCAATTATAATGTTCTCCCAGCCTTCCTGAAAAAACCATAATTGCCAGTTTATTCCCCAACCAGGGATCGCCTTATCAAGGCTTGTCTTACCATAAATTGCATCTTCTCTCCCATCCATTGTTCTCCAAAGAACAATTTTGTCGCCTTCTGGCCCAATCTCAGCAGAAGCAAGACGGTGGTTGCCAAAAAAGTTGGTGAAGCGCTTAGGGGTTGAAAAACTCTGAGTTTCTTCTGAAAGTTTAGAGAGAAATAAATTAAAATTCCTATTAGCATAGTCTTCAAATAAAAGGCCCACATCCCCATTTTTGGTTAAAAACAAGTCTGCAAAAGCTGAAAAATTCTCCCTCCCCGAAAATTTCCATCTTTCAAGTATTTCTCCATTTGAGGAAATTTTAACCAAATGTATTTTTGATTCAAAAACCCCAAGGATGGGTTCCCAAAAAGCATCTGTCCAGGAAATATAAGCATTCCCTTCATTATCTACAAGAACACGTCCCCCCGGATCTTCCTGGAAAAACCGAGGTTGTCCGCCAATTTCCCCAAAATAAAGGGCAGATGGACCCAATTCCAGTGGGTCCTTCTCTTTATTAAACTCCAATTCTAAATCGATTTTTTTATACTGGGCAATACCAACAGCCCCCCTGGTTCCCTTCCATACAAGGTGGATTTCCCCCTCCGGACTGGAAGAAACCCGGGGCAAACCCAAATAGTTTTCCGAAGAAAAAACATCTCTTTTCCCCTTATCCTCTCCCCAGTAACTGATATAGTTTTTTCCTTCCTGCCTCTCCACAAAAAACAAAAGAGGTTTTCCCGAAATAATTATTCCCGAAATGTCCTTCGCTTGCTGTACAGTAAAAGGCAATTTTGCAAGCGAGGTTTTTCCCTCCACCACCGAAAATAAATACGGTTGATTAACCCTTCCTTCCCGAGCAACAATGCAAAAATAAACCTGGTTTTCGGAATAACCAAGGGCAAAAATATATCCCACTACAGAACCATCGTCAATAAATTTTTTCTCCCGGGAGATTTTTTCCAGGTTTTTGTTTTTTACAATATAATTTATCTTGTTATCTTCCTCGCTCCCTAAATAATGGATCCGATTTCCTGCATCAAAAGAAAAAGCAGGAGGGTAATGGGCGGCTTTTTCCCTGGAGATAAAATGCCTCGGGAAATTAATTAAAGTTTCTTTTTCTTCCCTGGAACCAGGCATCATTTTGAAATGACCAAAAACTGCAAAAATAATTAGAAGCAAAAGAAGAGCTTTCAATGGGATATTACCTCTTAAGGGGGTCAATATTTCCAAACACCCCTTTCCCCATAGAATTTACCGCAAAAACAACCAGTATGATCATTAAAATCGGCCCCACGCTCATCCACCAGCTGTACATTGAAGTCCTGATTGCACTTCCTGCCATTGAACCCCAGGTTGGAACCGGAATTATCCTCAGATACC
>PUKG01000094.1 GCA_003550445.1 Halobacteroidaceae bacterium | reverse complement strand
AGGGTGAATTTTATAAAGATATTCTAAAAGGAGGAGTTTTTATGAAGCAAAAAGTACCTGTTTTGGCTTTTGTTTTAATCTGTTTAGTTTTCTTTTCCGCATCTACCCTCGCCAACAACGATACCCTGGTAATTTCTTCCCTTGGTGAGGCCCCGGGCCTTGATCCCCGAATGGAAACAGACGTTTATTCCTTTGAAAGAGTAAATGTTATTATGGAACCCCTTGTTGTTTTTAACTTTGACATGGAACTGGAACCAAGATTGGCAAAAAGTTGGGCATTCAGTGATGATAACATGACAATTACCTTTAACCTTCGGGACGATGTAATCTGGCATGATGGGGAACCCTTCACAGCTCAAGATGTAAAATATACCTACCGCTGGATACTTGGTCCGGATAGCGAAGCTCCAAACAGGGGCCTTTACACTGATATCGAGCGGATGGAAATTGAAGATGATTACACAATTCATTTCCATCTCACCCAGAGCAATGTTTTTTTAATCAATAACATTGCCCGGATGAATATTGTTCCTGAACATGCCGGGGAAAGATCAGATTTCCGGGTAAATCCTATTGGAACAGGCCCATACAGCTTTAGTAACTGGGTTAGAGACGAAAGGATGGAATTGGTTGCTTTCGATGATTATTGGGGCGGCCAGCCAATTATCCCTAATGTTGTTTTCAGGCCAATCCCCGAAAACTCAACCCGTCTTCTTGCTTTTGAGGCTGGTGAGGTTGATGTCTTCCGCGGAGGGATTGTTTCCCAGGAAATTCCCCGCCTGGAAGAAAACCCTGATTTTATCCTCCACAGGACACATGATGTAGGTTACAACTATATGGGAATGAATACCCTGGTTGAGCCCCTTGATAACGTAACCTTCCGCAGGGCTCTCGCCCATTTAATTAACCGGGAAGGAATTGTTGAAAGAATATATAATGGCGTTGGGTATCCCGGTGTTTCTCCAGTCCCTGCAGCCCTTCCCTGGTACAATGATGACGTTCGCCGTTATGATTATGATCTGGAAAGAAGTAGAGAACTCCTGGAGGAAGCAGGATATCCGGATGGCGGAGACGTTAGCCTGAGATTATTTGTCTGGGAAGCCCCTGATATGGTTCGGATAGCAGAAATTATTCAATTTGAAGCTTCCCGGGTTGGTGTAAGCATAGTTGTAAACGTAGAAGAGTGGGGAGCCTTCTTAAGCAGAATAACCGGCTCTGACGATTACGATCTCTACCTTTTGGGCTGGTCAGGACAGCTTGATCCAGACAGAGCCATGTTTAGACAATTTCACACTGACGGTTCTTTCAACGATGTAAATATTTCCAATGAGAGGCTGGACTACCTCCTGGAAAAAGGGCTTACCGTGCCTCCGGATTCCCAGGAATCTATTGATATTTACAGGGAAGCACAGGAGATTGTACTAGACCTCTGTGTCTATGCTTTCATTAATTATAGGGAAGAACTGGCTTTAAGCCACTCTTATATTGATGGAATGCAAGCCCATCCTTATAACGCAAACACCTGGATTAATATTCACCAGTTCACCAAAAACAAATAAAAAAATTCCCCCGCTTTTTAAGCGGGGGTTTTTTTATACAGAAATTTTCCGAAATTTGGCTTGAATAAATTGGTCCCATTTTTTTTCCTCAAGGGGCCGATCAAAGCTCCTAAATCCGGCAAGTTCAAAACCATGTTTTTTGGCCTTTTCCTGGACAAAAGTCAAATCCTTCAGGTTTAGATCCGTCCCCAGACTCATATTTCGGTATTTTTTTTCCAGGGCCATAATAAAGGTTTCTGACATACAGGCATAAGCAAGGCCCTTTTCAAATCCAAAACTCCATCCCCAATCCGGTTCCCCGGGAACTTTAATTACCCCACCATCAATTACAAGAACATCTGGCCGATTTTTTTCAACTTCACGGCTAACATTGGGAGGGCGAGAAAGATCAAGGACAACTGATCCTTCTTTTAGCATATCTGCGGTAATAAATTCCCCGAGAGAACTGGTAGCGATAACCGCCACATCAGATCCGGGAAGGCAATCCTGGCAGGATGAGGAAAGTTTAATTGGGCTTTTCCCAAGGTTTTGTGCCTCTTCTGTCCACTTAACAAATCGGGAAAGGGGTTCCCTTGAATGGGGGAGGTTTCTTTGCTCTAAAAGCCAGTCCCCAATTGATCCCGGGGGAAATATTTCTCCTTTTTCCAGCCTTTGAACAAGGTGCTTAATAATCCGAGCACAGCCCTTTAACAATCTTTTATAAGCTTTTTCCGGATGACGGGGATTTCCAATTAAATTCAACCCTCCAACTCTCCCGGCAAGGAGTAATGACGCCGCTCCCCCTATAGCCCCGGTAGCTCCAACTACACTTACCCGGGATTTTGCCAGGGGAAGATTAATTTTTTCGGAAACTTTTTCCACCGCATTTACGGCCGAAACAACGGTATAGCTGTTTCCGGTTGTAATGGGCACTCCCTCTTTCCTTAAATGCAGACCTCCCCGGCTAATAACCGAAGTATAGGCCCCAAGACCAACAATTTTTGCTCCTCGATCCCTGGCCATTGCAACACCTTTACGGACCTCTTCCAGGGCCTTCTCCCCAGTCATTGCCATTAACTCCTCTGCGGTTCTGGGGACAATAATAAAATCCCCTCTTGCCGTTTCTCCAGTTTCAGATTCAACCCGAGCCTCAGAAACCAGAAAAGGCTCAACAAGATCATTCCACCTTTGGGTTAGTTCGTTAATATCGGTATCCTCTAGAGTTTTTAAGCTTTGATCAAAGTCCCGATAATTTTCCACATCCAAAGGATGGGCAATAAAAGCCCATCTACCTTCATCAGCGCGGGAAATCAATGGTTTGCGAACAGGTTTTGCCATAATATTATTGGTTGCCGTTTTTTCATTTTTGGTAAGATGCTTTAAAATCT
>PUKG01000072.1 GCA_003550445.1 Halobacteroidaceae bacterium | reverse complement strand
TGATTGCCATAATTGGTCCCAACGGGTCGGGAAAGTCAACCCTGGCCAAACTTTTTAACGGTCTCTTTCAACCAACAGAAGGTTCTGTTTCTGTTGGAGGCCTTGATACAAGCGATTCGGGTAAAATATGGGATATCAGGCAACAGGTAGGGATGGTTTTTCAAAACCCCGATAATCAGTTGATTGCAACCATGGTCGAGGAAGAAGTTGCTTTTGGACCTGAAAACCTGGGGTTGCCTTCGTCAACAATTAAGGCAAGGGTAGATGAAGCCCTTGCCCTGGTTGGTCTGGAAGAATACCGGCAAGCCGCCCCTCATCACCTTTCAGGTGGCCAGAAACAGAGGGTGGCAATTGCTGGAATTTTTGCCATGCGGCCAGATTGTATTGTTTTTGATGAACCTACGGCAATGCTTGATCCCATGGGACGAAAAGAAGTAATGGCTACCATTCAGAAGCTAAGATCTGAAGGAAAAACCATTATTTATATTACCCATTTTATGGAGGAAATAGTTGATTGTGACCGGGTAATTATCCTGAAAGAGGGGGAAAAAATTCTTGAGGGAACACCCCTGGAGGCATTCCAGGCCCGGGATTTGATCAAGGATGCTGACCTGGAATTGCCGGAAGTTCCTTACTTGGTTTACAAACTAAGAGAAGCGGGGTTGCCCCTTTCTGACGAAATTCTTACCCCGGAAAGCCTGGTGAAAAAATTATGTTTGTTGAACTAAAAGATGTCCGTTACCGTTACCAGGCGGGAGATGAGGATATTTTAAAGGGTGTAAATCTGGGAATAGATAAAGGGGAATTTGTGGCTCTTGTTGGTCATACGGGGTCGGGAAAATCTACCCTTGTCCAGACAATTAATGGGTTAATCCGCCCTTCCAGCGGACAGGTTCTGATAGAAGGCCGGGAAATAGGTGATTGGGAGAGCCCTATCATGGTTCGAAAAAAGGTGGGGCTTGTTTTTCAGTCCCCGGAACACCAACTTTTTGAAGAAACGGTTTTTAAAGACATTGCTTTTGGGCCAAAAAACCTTGGTTGGCCGGAGAAAGAAATAAAGAAAAAAGTTAAACAGGCCATGGAGTTTGTTCAGCTTGATTACGAAGAGCTAAAAGATCGGTCACCGTTTGGCCTTTCGGGTGGGCAGAAAAGAAGAGTTGCAATTGCTGGGGTGCTGGCCATGGAGCCCGAACTCCTTATTCTTGACGAACCAATTGCTGGGTTGGATCCCCGGGGACGTAGAAAACTCCTGGATCGAATAAACTGGTTAAATGAAGAGCAGGGAATCACTGTTCTTTTAATTTCCCACCGGATGGAGGATGCCGCCAGGAGGGCTCGGAGACTTTTGGTTATGAACCAGGGACAAATAATATTACAGGGAAAACCCCAGGAAATTTTTGAAAAGCGAGAAGAATTATATGATATAGGTTTAGAAATCCCACCATTAAATGAAGTTCTCTGGCAGCTTAGAAAATCCGGTTACCCTGTTCGAACCGATATCTTTACAATCGAGGATGTTGAAGAAGAAATCCTCCGGCATTGGAGGGGATTTATATGCTCAAAAACATAACCCTCGGCCAGTATATCCTTAAGGATTCTTTAATTCATAGCCTGGATCCCCGGATGAAAATATTGATTGCAATGTTGATAGTTGTCGGGCTATTTTTTATCGGGTCCTTCTGGGGTTTTTTGGTTGCCGCAGCTTATGTTTTCACTATTATATTTTTTTCTCACCTTTCCTGGAAGGTAATAATTCGAGGGCTTAAACCTGTAATGTTTATTTTAATTTTTACCCTGGTAATTCACCTTTTCTTTACACGTGGTGGAGTAGTCCTTTTTGAACTTGGTTTTTTAAGGATTGAAAGCGAAGGTCTTTTCACAGGACTTTTTATGGCCGTAAGGATTATGTTGTTAATCAGCCTTACCTCCTTATTAACCCTCACTACTTCTCCAATCCAGCTTACAGACGGCCTTGAATATCTTTTGAATCCTTTCCGGAGATTTGGACTTCCCGCTCACGAACTGGCGATGATGATGACTATTGCCCTTCGTTTTATTCCGACACTTCTTGAAGAAGCGGAAAAAATTATGAAGGCGCAGCAGGCACGGGGGGCAGATTTTGAATCGGGAAGTATTTTCCGCAGGGCAAAAAGCCTTGTTCCTCTCCTGGTCCCATTATTTTTAAGTGCTTTCCGGAGGGCAGATGACCTGGCCATGGCCATGGAAGCTCGTTGTTACAGGGGAGGAGAAGGGCGAACCAGGATGAAGGAGTTAAACTTTATTTCCAAGGACTGGATAGCCCTTGGTTTTTCAGCAGGCTTTATTTTAATTTTTATAATTCTTTAACAGGTGGGGGAAATGTTTAAATTCCGAGGAATTGCTTCCTATGATGGCCGGTCTCTTTCTGGATGGCAGAGACAGGCCAATACAGAAAATACCATCCAGGAATGGTTGGAAAAAGCAATTAAACAAATCAGTGGGGAAACGGTTCATGTTATAGGTGCCGGGAGAACTGATGCAGGTGTCCATGCTGAAGCCCAGGTTTTCCATTTCTCCTTGAGAAAGAAGCTTGACTCCCACAGGTTACTTGGAGCGATTAACGGTAATATCCCCAAGGAAATCGCAGTTCTCTCCCTTGAAGGAACTGAAAAAAACTTTCATGCTTTACGGGATGCCCAAAAGAAATGGTATCGCTACCGAATTTTAAATCGGCAGGTTCGTTGCCCTTTAAGGGCAGGGTTTGTTCTTTTTTGTCCCTTTCCCCTGAATATACCCGCAATGCAGAAGGGGGCAGAATTTCTTGTTGGAGAGCATGATTTCTCTTCTTTTTGTGCTTCGAGAAGTGGTGCTAAAACAACAACCCGGAACCTGGAAATTCTTGAGGTGTCCCAAAAAGGGGATGAGATTCACCTTGATTTTATGGCCCAGG
>PUKG01000302.1 GCA_003550445.1 Halobacteroidaceae bacterium | reverse complement strand
TTCCCGCAGCTACTGCCATTAGAAGTCCTTCCACAGGATACCCGATGTTGCTTGCTAACCCAACTGCAAGGGGAGCCATAAAAACAGCTGCTGCCGAATTATTTATTGCATTTGAAAGACCGGTGGAAACAAAAAGAAGCAAAGCAACAATTCCAAAAGACCCCATCCCGGAAGTAGTTTCTTCCAAAAACAAAACCAGGGGATCTAAGCCCTCAACAAACTCCAGCCCCGCTCCCAGACCCAGCATTCCTCCAAGAAAAATAATTATGGGAAGGTCAATGCTCTCATAGGCTCTGCCGGGAGATAAAGCTCCGCCTAAAACCAACAAGAAAGCAGCAGACCCAAAAGCCAGGGAAGGGTGCAGCCAGCCAAAACCAACAAAAACTACCGCTACAAAAATCAGGAAAAAAGTTATCCTTTTTTCCCGGTTTTCCAGGGGTTGAAAAGGAACTTCTTTCCAGAGATCGATCTCCTCTTCTTTGCCCAGCCCCTCTTTTATTTTCGGAAAGAAACCGCAGGCCCGGCAAAAAAACCAAAAAAGAAAACCCACTAAAAGCATTGCCAGCCCGTGAGGAGCAAAATCAAACATCCTGAAGGCTTTTCCTGTTGCCAGAACAAGGTAGCTGGAAATTATTATGTTTGGGGCGGTTCCAATAATTGTTAATGATCCTCCCAGGATTGAAGCTAACGCCAGGGGAAGACCAAAGCTTCCCGGGCTTAATCCAGCACGTCTTGCCATGCGGTTGGCTGTAGGTAAAAGTAAACCGATGGCCCCAACATTGTTCATAAATGCGGAAAGAAAAGCAGAGGCTCCCGCAAGTCCCAGGATCTGGTATTGGGGATTTTTTACCCTCCGGGCAATTAACTGGCCCAGGCCTTTTAACATACCCGTTTGAGTCACAGCTTTGCTGATAATAAAGACGGCAATTATTGTAATCAACGCAGGATGCCCAAAACCAGAAAAAAGGGTTCGAGGCGGGGCAATTCCAATAACACCAAGGAATAATAAGCCCGAAAGGGCCAAAAACTCCAACCGAAAACGGCCTATTGCTATAAAAATCAGGACAAGCAAAATGGTTAGCCAGACAATTACCTGCTCTATCCCAATAGCCTCCACCTCCTGATTATTTCCTTCTGCAAACCTATCCATTCTTCCTTCCTTTTTCCCTTTCCCGCTTTAAACAAAGCCAAATACCGGGGCCAAATCCAGAAAAGAGAAGCGCATCCAGAAGGGGTGCGCTTTATTGGAAATCGTCCTTAAATTAATTTTTTCCAGCCTTTATTTCCTTTAACGAGTTCGGCGGAATAAAACCCCTCCCATGAAAATCCCATAAATTATCATCCCGCCCATAAAGTAAAAATAATAGAGGCTGTTTCCTGAAACAAAACCCATTACCGGGACATTAAGCAGAGCAATCAGCGGTAAACCAATCATGATAGAAAAACCGCTTCCCAGGACCATGTTCTCAGCCGCTCCGCTTTCCATTGCGGGATCTATCTCTCTTAACAGAGCAACTCCCGTAGAAATAGTACCCGTCTGCATTCCAAACATTGCAATTAGATTGGGCAACCGGTTTTCTGAGAATGCCCTCGGGATTACAAAAGAAAGGTATATATAGGTAATTAAGCCTCCAAGAAGGGTCATGATAAGCAGGGGAACAAAAACATCGCTGATGTGGGCAAAAGAAACGGCACTGATTGAAGCTGCCACCATGAAATCAAAAACCCCCCCGGATATTCTCTGCAGGATAAAATTATTCAGGTAATCTTCTTTAACTATTCCTCGATCCTGCATTCGATTATAAATCCCCCGAACTCCAAACCCGATTATTGCACCAAAGACAAAATGGAATCCCCATAAAACCTGGGAAAAGGTAGCCCCAAACTCTCCAAGGTTTTCCATAAGACCGCTTATCAGGGTTAAAAGCCCGAAAACTCCGAAATAAATTGCGCCAATAAAAACAAGCTGGATTGTGGATCCATCTATCGCTGCAAATTCAAAATCCCGAACCATTACTTTTTTGGGGGTTATTTTTATTTCTCCTTTTTCCCTTTTCTTTTTAACAAGGAGATTTAGGATTATTATTCCCCCAATTGTAGCCCAGGCAAATCCTGCTGCTGAAATACTTAACCCTATAGCAGCACCACCGGTAAAGCCTAGTTCCTGCCACTGAGCCCCCATTGAATAGGCCTGGCCTGGCCCCTGCCCAAACCCAAGGGGAAGAAGGAGTCCCATAAGGGGAGAAACGGTCTCATCAAAATAACTCCAGGAGGTTGAGAAAAGAAAACCAAAAACCCCCTGGACCAGGTAGCCGGAAACTATTATAAACCCGGCATTTACTGTATTCCAGGTTTTTTCGCTATCCACTCTTCTCAGGCTTAAACTGATAAACCCAATGGCCATCAGATGATATATTATATCTCCCAAACGTTCAAATTCCAGGGGAATTATCCCGATTAAACTTGGCCCCAGGATTAATCCTATAAAACCTGCCAGGATGGAGTTGGGAATAATATACCTCTGTAAAAAGGGAACCGTCTTTTTTAGAAATAATGCCAGGACAAAAAACAGACATAAATACAGGAAATTATCTACTACATTCCAGGCCATCTTATTTCTCCTTTTGTAATATTTCCAGGCCAGTACAAAGCAATAGAGAAGAGTAGGGCACCTTTATTTGAATCCAGTAATCCCCAAAAGAAAATTCGAGGCCCTTTTTCATAAAGGTGGCTTGTCCTTTAATTTTATTTACCGGAAATTTTTTGTCCCCAATAGAAAAGCTCTCCCGGGTTAGCTCAATATCCCCGGAAAATTTTTCCCTCTCTCCATTTTCCCTGGTATTTTTCATCTCTCCTGTTGCTTTCAAAGCCCGGATCGGGTTATTTTCCTCTAAATATTCCTTCAGCAATCCAAATTGTTCTTCATAGATTTGCGTTCCATCCATTTCGT
>PUKG01000024.1 GCA_003550445.1 Halobacteroidaceae bacterium | reverse complement strand
TTGACACTTCCTTCCGCCACAGAATGTCCTATGTGGTTTTAATGTATGATAGAAAAGAAGGCTTTAAAAAAGCATGGGACTTTGCCGGTGAAGGCTTTCTTTATATTGATTACGATCAACCAGGTTTGATAAAACACCACGAGTTTTCTGACTGGGATGAAACCTTCCCCATCACTATTCGGGATTACCCCACTTCTTTTTTCCCCGAAGTCCTCAGGGTTAATGAACTTACCTACCTCTGGGATAAAGAAACGGTGACCTTCAAGGAAATTGAAAAGCAGGAAATATTCAGCCGGATAGCCGTGATTAATCATTTGCTTAAAGCCTTACAAGAAAACGAAGCTTCCCGTGCTTTAGAACTTATTAAGGACGGGTTTCCCCTAAAAGAAAAAGTTAAAGATGAAAAAATTTGCCTGCTGGAAATTTTGGATGTAGATAACTTTGATATCTACATCTATAGAATTGATGGTTATAGACTCGGGGCCTGGGCTTTACCCCAGGTTAATTTACTGGAAAAAGTTGATCTAAAACCCCCTGACAGGCCTTATCTAATAATGGCTCTGACAAAACCTAAAGATAAAGAAAACGAAATCTCCCTTTCCCCTGAGGACATAAAAAAATTAGCCGTATGGGAGTTTTCCCAATCCCAGCCCTGGAAGATAACTGATTTTAAAATTTTTGACCTTTAGTTTTTTCTTGGTATATAAAAAAAGAATTGGCCTATGAAATAGGCCAAGGGCTCTCTTTTTTGGTTTTATCAGCTTACATTCCCTTTAAGAAATAGCTTTCAGGTTATCTCCCTTAGAAATTTTCGCACCTCTCTATTAAAAGCCTCTGGGGCTTCAAGATTACAAGCATGTCCTGCCCCTGGAATTACAGCCATTTGTGCTCCGGGGATCTTTTCCAGCATTTCCCGGCCAACTTTCAGGGGGGATCTTTTATCTTTTTCCCCGTAAAGTAGTAGCACCGGAACCTTGATTGTAGGTAGAACAGGCCGCAAATCGACTCTGCCAAAAACATTAAGGACTGCCCTCATACCCGAAGGGTGAAAATCATAAAATAACCTTTTTGTTTCTTCAACCACTTCTTCTGAAACATTATCGGAAAAAAGGGTTGGAAGCCAGGCCTGAAAAACCTTTTCCGGAGGTAACCAGGATTGTTCGTAGGATTTTTTCATCCTCTCTTCAACAACCTCAGGTGGTAAAGAACCAGCCCAACCGGCATAAGCAGAAGCCAAAATAAGGGATTTCGGGATTTCTGGAAAATAGCTGTAAAAAGCAAGGGCAAGTCCGCTTCCAAAGGAAAGACCAAGAATGTGGGGATTTTCAAGGCCTATCTTTTCAATAAAATCAGCAAGGTATTTGGAATACTCATAAAGAGAAAAATCTTCTTCGGGGGGATCCGAGGAACCTCCATGGCCTGGTGCATCCCAGGCTACCACATCGAAATCATCAGACAATCCTTCTATTTGCTTGTTCCACATCCTGTTATCCACAATACCCCCATGCAAAAGTAGCAGCTCCGGGCCCTGTCCTTTACGAGCAAAGGCAATTCGCATATCCCTTATTTTGACCTCATCTCTAAAAATCCTGGCCACTTTATTCCCCTCCTTAGCGGGAATTTTTTCTTACAAAAAACATTCTAATCAAAAATAAATTTTGGGTAATTGCGATTCTCCTTGGGATATTTAGCACCCTCCAGAATTATTCTTAACCCGTTTAAAATAAAATTTCAATCCCGACCCCAACAAAAATCAAACCCAAATGGGAAAGGATCAGATCTTAGAACTTCAATTTTGAAATCTTCTTTCAGGCTCTTAACAAGAATTCTGTCACCATCCACTTTTTCCAGTTTTTCATCCTCCAGATAAAGGGCACTGTCAGAAATCTTTGTAAAACCTAGCTTTTTATAATATTTTTCCAAATGTTCCTTGTCACAGCAAAGAATAGCAAAATCCAGCTCCTGTTGTGCCAGGTCAGAAAGAACCTTCTTAATAAGAAGGCCTGCCAATCCTTTTCCCTGTAAATCAGGATCAATGCATATTCCCCCCAGAAGCCAGCCTTCATAAAATCTCTTATTTACAACAAACCATCGCCTTTGCACCCCGGCATGACCCAAAATTCTGTCATCCGAAGACCGGATCAACCACCGCTGGTTAACCGGAAGTAGAGGGCTGTCACCTTCTCCGAAAGCTGTTTTGAGAAGGCCAAGAATTTCAGCTTCAGGGGAGTTGTTATCATTTGCAAGGTGTTCAATGTGTGTTTCTAAAGAAGGCTTTTCTGGAGACCAATTATTACTCATCATTTTTTACCCCTCCCCCTTTAATATAGCCTGGGGCTTCTGGATTGTTGTGGGCATCTCCATATAACTTTTTTGAGGGATAGTACTCGGAATATAGTTGAATTCTTCCAGCCGTTTTCTCATCTGCAAAGCTGGCAATGAAAGCCAGGGTCATATCAATCCCTGCCGAAATCCCTGCTGCCGTCCATACTTCTCCATCCCTTGTAAACCGTTCTTCAACAACCTCTACATCTTTAAACTCCCGAAGTCGATCAAGAGATCCCCAGTGAGTAGTAGCTTTTTTGCCCGAAAGCAGCCCGGCCTGCTGGAGCAGGAAAGATCCAGTGCAAACCGATAGAACTGTTTTGGCTTTTTCAGCCTTTTCTCTAATAAAATCAATAATCTGGGGATTATCAACTTCTCTTCTTGTTCCCCGACCTCCGGGGACTAAAAGAAAATCAAGATCCGGACATTCATCCAGGGTCACATCCGGAACCACTTTTAATCCCTTTGAACACCTAACCGGTTCTTTGTTTTGGGCAATAATAAAGCAATTTTTCGGCCCGTTTTCCCGGTCACTCCAGATCCCAACCATTTCCCAGGGGCCAACAAAATCAAGTTCTTCAACATCAGGGAAAATTAAAATTCCAAAATTCAACCAGATCACCCCTC
>PUKG01000264.1 GCA_003550445.1 Halobacteroidaceae bacterium | reverse complement strand
TTAAGCAGGCAAATTGATCACCTAATAGTAGAAAAAGCCGAACAAAAGAACAAAAAAACGAAATAATGTTCGGCAGATTATTGACATGGGTCCCTGAATTTGATAATATAGCCATGGGACCATTTCAAACCCAGGTAGGTTGCCCCTATTTGGGTTATTTTTTTTGGATCTCCTTATGAAGGAGGGCTTATAATGACGGTCACTACCGTAGTTGGAACTCAATGGGGTGATGAAGGAAAAGGGAAAGTTGTAGATATGATGGCCCGGGAGGCAGATGTAATTGTCCGGTTCCAGGGGGGGAACAATGCCGGCCATACAGTTATCGTTAATGGTGATAAATTCGAACTCCATCTTATTCCTTCGGGAATTCTTTACCCTGAAAAGAAATCAGTTATGGGCGGGGGTATGGTTGTAAATCCACATGCCCTTCTTGAAGAAATTGAAGGGTTAAAAAACCGAAATATCAGCTTTGATAATTTTTATATAAGCGATACTGCTCACCTTGTTTTGCCTTACCATCTGGTCCTTGACCGGCTGGAGGAGGAAATGCGGGGAACCGAACGCCTGGGAACTACAAGCAGGGGAATTGGGCCCGCTTATGTGGATAAGGCTGCCAGAAGGGGCTTAAGGATGGGTGATCTTTTGCACCGGGAAAGGCTTGCTGCCCGCCTGGAGGCTGCCCTTAATTACCACAACCATATCCTGGAGAAAGCTTTTAACCAGGATAGCTTTTCCTACCAGGAGGTTTTTAACTCCCTCTGGGAAGCAGGTCGGCGCCTTGCTCCCTATATTACCAATACTGCTCTACTTCTGGATCGCTGGCGGGAAGAGGGGCAGCATATTTTCTTTGAAGGAGCCCAGGGAACCCTTTTAGATATCGATCACGGAAGTTACCCATATGTTACCTCTTCAACAACTGTGGCGGGAGGTGTCTGCCATGGAGCGGGCCTGGGGCCAGGAAGAATTGACCAGGTAATAGGGGTAACCAAAGCTTACATGACGAGAGTAGGGGAAGGGCCCTTTCCCACTGAAGATAAAGGTGAGGAAGGAAAAAGGCTGCGGGAAGATGGCCATGAGTACGGAGTAACAACAGGCCGTCCCAGGCGATGTGGCTGGCTGGATTTGCCCCTTCTCCGCCATGCCTGCAGGGTTAATGGAATTAACCACCTTGCCATAACCAAAATTGATGTCCTTTCCGGACATCCCGAGATTAAGGTGGCAACGGGATATACTGCTGATGGAGAAGAAATTGATGAAATGCCCACCGACACCGATTTATTGGGCAGGTGTGAACCTATTTATGATACGCTTCCCGGATGGGAAGAAAACCTGTCGGAAATAACCGAATATGATAAACTTCCCGAAAATACCCGCAGGTATATCGATTATATAGAGGAAAAAATTGGGCTCCCGGTTAAGCTAATTGGTGTAGGACCGGAAAGACATCAGGTCATTGTAAGGGGAGAATTGTGATGAAGGTACTTTTAATTGGTTCAGGAGGAAGGGAACACGCCCTGGCCTGGAAAATAGGGCAAAGCCCGGAGCTGGAAAAACTTTATTGCTGGCCGGGAAATCCGGGAACAGGGGAAATCGGGGAAAATATAAAAGGGGATTTTAAAGACCCTGATAAATTGGCATCCTGGGCTCGCGTTCAGGGGATAGATCTGACCATTTTTGGCCCGGAAGCTCCCCTTGTAGATGGGCTTGCAGATAGTTTTTCCAGACGAGGGCTTATTGCCCTGGGTCCAGGTAAAGAAGGGGCTCGCCTGGAAGGAAGCAAAAGCTGGGCCAAGGAAGTTATGCGCAGGGCTGGAGTGCCAACCGGGGATTATTTGGTTACAGAATCAATGAGGCAGGTTGAAGAACACCTTTCAGGCAAGGATGGCCCCTATGTTTTAAAGGCCGATGGACTTGCAGCGGGAAAAGGGGTTTTGATTTGTGAAGATCGGGAAACGGCCCTAAAAGAGGCTCGTTCTATCCTGGAGGAAAAAAGATTTGGGGCCGCTGGGAATAAACTGGTGATTGAAGAATTTTTGCAGGGGAAAGAAGCTTCCCTGCTAGCCCTTTGTTCGGGGGGGGATTACCTGCTTTTTGCCCCTTCCCGGGACCACAAGCGCCTAAAAACAGGAGATGAAGGCCCCAACACAGGAGGAATGGGTGCTTATTCTCCAGTTTTAGAAATTCCGTATTCAAAGCAAAAAGAGCTTGGGGAGTTGATTTTCCTCCCAATTTTGGATTACCTTAAGGGCAGGGGAATTGATTATCGGGGGATTTTGTATGCGGGTTTAATGCTTACCGAACAGGGCCCGAAGGTATTGGAATTCAACGTCCGTTTTGGTGATCCTGAAACCCAGGCAATTTTGCCCCGAATGGAAAGTGATTTACTGCCCTATCTATATTCAGCCGCCAGGGGAGAGATCAGAAGGGAATCCCTGCAGTGGAAAGAAGATGCCTGTTTATGCGTAAATCTTGTTTCCGGGGGCTATCCGGGTTCTTATGAAAAAGGCTATCCCATAAAAGGACTGGAAAGACTAAACCCTGAGACAATTGTTTTCCAGGGAGGGACGGAGATCAAGGATAATCAACTTGTTACATCTGGTGGAAGGGTTCTTGGTGTTACCAGCCTGGGGAAGGACCTGGAAAAAGCCAGGGAAAAAGCCTACGCAGAGCTGGAAAAAATAGATTTCAAGGACAAATATTACCGAAAAGATCTGGGGAGGTTATAGAAAATGGCAAAGGTTGCAATTGTAATGGGAAGTGATTCTGACCTGAAAAAAATGGAAAAAGCAGCACAGCAACTTGAAGAGATGGGGATTACTTATGAAATGAGAATAATCAGTGCCCACAGGACCCCGGAAATTGCCAAAGATTTTGCTGAAGGAGCCAAAGAAAGAGGAGTGGAGATAATTATTGCCGGAGCGGGAATGGCTGCTCATCTTGCCGGGGCAATGGCCGCCCATAC
>PUKG01000101.1 GCA_003550445.1 Halobacteroidaceae bacterium | reverse complement strand
TTCACAAGATTTATATCTTCTGACTTCCCAATTTCTTCTAATTTTGCTAAAAGGCTCAGTTCTTTTTCCAACCCCAATTTCTCCTCTGCGGGCAAAAAACCTAAATCCACATCTGAAAGTGGTGTTTGTTTTTCAGTACCATAAGAACCAAAAAGAAATAGAGCAATAATATCTTCACACTTTGCAGCTTCAGATTTTATTCCATTTATTTGTTCCTGATCAAGCTTTATCTTTTCCAGTTTCCTTGATAAACGAACCACAAAACCACCTCATTTCCGCCCCATTTTTCCCCAGCTTTCGGGAAATATTTTATCCTTTTAACAGACATAATACAACATCTTCTAAACAAGGGCAAACCTTGTGGAAACTCCTTAAGTAAAGGATATTTCCAGAATCAAACCGGGATTTAATGAAAGGAAGTTACGGTTTAGGAAAGCCCCTCCAGCTTGGACTAACTCTGTCTTCTTTAGGCCTCATCGTTAGATAATAGTTGAGGGGGAGTGTTTAAGTATGGTCTTTTGCCCAGTAATCTGGTAATTCTGGAAACCTTTTTCTTTAGGTTCGAACCGCCGTTTTTTATTTTTGGAAAAGGAACTTATTGTTGAGAAATAATTGTGGTTTTCCGAGGAGAATTTTTTCGTGGAATAATAATCGGAAGTAGCAGAATTAACTTTTAAAAATTTTTGAATTTCCATAGGACTCTAATTCAGCGGTGTTAATAAAAAAAAGTGTAGATTACCCCTTAAATTGGAAGACCGCTCTTTTTTAAGAACGGCCTTTTCTATGAAGAAAATATGGGCGCTTCCTGGATTTCTCGGTCAAAATACATTAAATACAGATCCAAAAATACTCCAGGTAATAAGGAGAATTAATTACCCTGGTATCCGAGGGAATATGATTATGATTACCCCGGAAAAACCTAAATTCTTCGTTACCTGCTTCATAAACAAAGCCACAACGTCCTCTGGCCTGGTCTTCATTTATTCCCTCAACCCAATAACTTTTTACAACTCCTGCAGTTCCGATAGATTCATACCACTTCAAATCATAGGTTATCAGCCCGGCCTCTCCTATGGATAAAATAGTGTCAATTGCAGTAATTACCCCAGTCTGGAACATATCTGCCCTTAAATTATGAGCTCTTACCTCCACATCTTCAAAAATAAGTTCTTCAGTTCTTCCTCTGATTTTTACCTGGGGGATTATAATTTCCCCCTCATTTTGTTCAAACCGCTTAACTTCCTGGCGGTAGGTTGAAAAAACAGATTCTAAATAACTTTCCGATTGCTGAATAAAATTCAGGGTCATATTATCCTTGTATGGGTAGTGATCCATCCGGAAAACGCTTCTTTCAGACCACCCACCGTCATAATAAGCGCTGTACCACCAGTTTGTTTTACCGTCAAGTTCAGAAACAACATGGGTATTCATGTCTTCATCAAAATAATAGTCGAGGGAAATTTCCCCAATTTTATCCAGATGGACAAGGACATCAAAAATTGAAAAATATCCTTCTCGAAAAATATCTTCTCGAACTGTTTCAACTTCCTGGGGGTCGAACTTAAATGACCCTATTCCTTGAATAGAAACAGTTCCAATACCAACCGGTGCGGTTTCTTCCCTTTGTCCAAAATTCTGGCTTTCTTCATTGCTCAGGCCCAATGTGTTTAAGGAAAATAACAAGATGGGAACCAGAATTAGCGAAAAAAATACGGATTTTTTTATAGGCAAAAGAAGATCCCTCCCTTTGGTTTTTTTGTAACCCTATAAATCCTATAGTTATTATACCATTAATTTGATAAATATTCTAATGCTACCCATAAATTTGTTAATTTTGCAGGATAGGTTTAAGAAAAAGGAAAATAGATTAATTAAGAGAGCTCCTGTATGCAACTTCCCAGAAAGTACAAAAAGAAAAAAAGGGAGGTTAAGGGTAAATGATAAGAAAAAATAATCGCGGGGGAAAAAAGGAAATTCCTTCTGCCCTAAAAACCTGGTTTTTGGTCCATTTTTATGTGGATTTAATAGTTGCCGTCCCTCTTTTCTTTTTTCCTGAGGCCATACTGATCTTTCTTGGTTGGGAAAACCCAGACCTCATTACTGCAAGGCTTTTTGCTGCAGCTTTGTTTGGAATAGGAATCAGTTCCCTACTGGTAAAAAAAGCGGGATTTGAAGTTTATGTTAATATGCTAAATTTAAAAATAATCTGGTCAACCTTTGCTATCCTGGGCATTTTTTTATCAATTCTTCAACTAGAAGGAACCAGGCCTTTTGGTGCTTTTTTTGCCCTTTTTGTCTTTGTTTTCTTCAATTTTTTATGGATTTATTGGAAGGTGAGGTTAGAAAAACTTTATTAGAAAAGTATTTAATTTCTTAGTTTCATAGGAAATTATATCTCTGACCCGTTTCGTTTTTTAAAATTAGTTTTTACAGGTCATTTTTCAGAACCCTCATTGGAAAAAATTAAGGTAAGAGGTTGAATTGCCGTTTTTTTGACTCCGTTCTTCACATAGCCATGGCCGGGCAAAAACCCGAACAATCAAAACCCAACGCCCATCCCTAAAGATATTCTGGTTAATGTCTCAATAAAATAGCTGCTGGTAACCTGAGCGATTTTCAGTCCTTTCGGATTTATCCGCATTGATTTTAGAAGCAACTTCTGCATCCATAAGTTTTTCACAGAGCCACTTGAGCATTTCCAACATGGGATCTTCTTCTGTCATAAATTTCTTTAGCATTTTCTCAAGATTTTGGTTAGAATGAGGGTAAGTCATCGGGTACACTCCTTTTTGGTTGGTTGGGTTACTTACCATTATGGAGTCCCCGATGGTTTTTGTAAATTGCAAACTTAATTATACACTAGCTTTTTGGTAAAGGAATTTAAATACCCATAACTAATATTATAAGAAGAAAAATCGTTTCTATTTTTACTGATTTTAATCCAGCCCCGGATCTTTTCCAAAAT
>PUKG01000273.1 GCA_003550445.1 Halobacteroidaceae bacterium | reverse complement strand
CCTTATCCGTTTCAAAAGCAACCAGGATATCTCCCTTTTCCACCTTTCTGATTGCTTCTTCAGCAGTTTGAGCAAGCTTTAAACTCCCTACCGCAGAAGACCGGCCTATTCCAGTTCCCCGAGCCCAAATTTCACCAACGGTATGGACTTTCATCAGATTGGTTGTCCCCTGAATACCCGCTGGAGCCCCTGTGGTTATAACTACCAGATCTCCGGAGTTTATTAAACCAGCCTGCAGAGCACCTTTTACCGAACTATCAATAATTGCATCTGTATCACCGGTTCCCTCAACAAAAAGTGGATAAACTCCCCAGGATAACATTAACTGTCGTAAAACCTGGTGATTCGGTGTTGCGGCTATAATTTGTGATTTAGGCCGATACTTGGAAACCATCCGGGCTGTATGCCCCGAACGAGTAGAAGTAATTATCGCTGATGCTTTCAGGTCATTTGCCGTAGCACAGGTAGCGTAACTTACAGCATCAGTAACAGTTGAAGGCATTTTTTCCTTCTGACCTTCAAACACATTAATTTTGTAGGGAAGGGAGTTTTCTGTTTCCCTGGCAATCCGGGCCATTGTCTCAACGGATTCAACCGGATATTTTCCCATTGCAGTCTCTCCCGAAAGCATGGTTGCATCGGTACCGTCAAGAATTGCATTTGCAATATCACTTGCTTCTGCCCTGGTTGGCCGGGGATTATTGATCATTGATTCCAGCATCTGGGTAGCTGTAATAACAGGTTTTCCAGCCCTGTTACAGCTGTGAATAATCTGTTTCTGAATCACCGGAACTTTTTCAGCCGGTAATTCAACTCCCATATCCCCCCTGGCTACCATTATTCCATCAGATACCTCGATTATTTCGTCAATATTGTTAACCCCTTCCTGGTTTTCAATTTTGGAAATAATCTGGGCCTGAGAATAGTTTTCTTCTAAAACCCGCCTGATGGCAATTACATCTTCTGCTTTACGGATAAAAGAAGCTGCAATAAAATCAATCTCGTGGGCAATTCCAAATTTAATGTCTTCCTCATCCTTGGCGGTCATTGGAGGCAGGTTAAGTTTTGTTCCCGGTAAATTAACTCCTTTTCGAGAAGTTAATTTTCCTCCGTTTAAAATCTTACACCTGATCTCCTTTCCCTTGGTTTCTAAGACCCTTAATTCTATTAAACCGTCGGCAAGAAGGATTATCTTTCCTTTTTCAATTTCTTTAGCCAGGTTTGGATAGGAAACTGAAATCCTCTCACAGGTTCCCAGAATTTCCTCTCCGGTAAGGATTAATTCCTTTCCCTTAATTAATTCTACTTCCCCCTCAACAAGACCCGTCCGAACCTCGGGACCCTGCGTATCAAGCATTAAAGCAGCAGGAACATCAGCATTTTTTATGTTTTCAATATGCTCATAATGTTCCTCGTGAGTCCCATGAGAAAAATTCAGGCGGAAGACGTTAACACCAGCTTTACAGAGCCTCAAAACCATTTCCTGGCCTTTTGACGCAGGACCAAGGGTAGCAACAATTTTTGTCTTTCGCATCTTTTCACCTCCCTATCAAACAACCCTGAGAAAAACCAGGCCCCGCGAGGGGCCCGGGTTTTTATGCTCTTTTTACTATGGCTGCAATTCCCATTCCTCCACCAATACATAGTGTAGCAAGGCCTGTTTCTTTCCCCAACCGTTTCATATGGCCAAGGAGGGTTACCAGTATTCTTGCTCCGCTGGCCCCTATTGGGTGACCAAGAGCAATAGCCCCACCACCAACATTAACTCGATCCTCTTTAAAACCCAGTTCTTTACTAACAGCAAGTGCCTGAACAGCAAAGGCTTCATTGGCTTCCACAAGGTCAATATCATCAATGTTAAGGTTTGCTTTTTCCAGGGCTTTCTGGACGGCTGGTACGGGTCCCATCCCCATGTACAAAGGTTCTACTCCAGCAGAAGCATAGCTTTCAATATAGGCAATTGGCTGCAAACCAAGTTCCTTCGCCTTTGATTCGCTCATTATTACCAGGGCGGCAGCACCATCATTTATTCCTGAAGCATTTCCAGCAGTTACACTCCCATCTTTTTTGAAAGCGGGCCGCATTTTTGCCAGTTTATCAGCCGTTGTTCCCGGGCGAGGGTGCTCATCATGGGAAAAAATAATTGGATCCTTTTTCCTTTGGGGAATTTCAACGGGAACAATTTCATCTGCAAACCATCCCTCATCCAGAGCTTTCTGGGCTTTAGCCTGGCTTGAAGCGGCAAATTCATCCTGCTCTTCCCGGGAAATATTATATTTATCCGCAATTGCTTCTGCTGTATTTCCCATGTGTTGGTCTGTCAATGAACACCAGAGGCCATCTTTAATCATGGCATCTTCAACTTTTCCATGCCCCATTTTATAGCCCCAACGAGCCTGGGGTAAGTAATAGGGGGCCTGGCTCATGCTTTCCATTCCACCGGCAACGATGATATCGGCTTCGCCAAGCTTTATTGATTGGGCAGCAAGGGTAACGGTTTTCAGGCCCGAACCACAAACTTTATTGACAGTCATAACCGGAACCTGGTAAGGAACATTTGCTGCGAGGGCAGCCTGCCTTGTGGTATGCATCCCCTGCCCGGCTTGTAAAATATTCCCCATTAAAACTTCATCAACCTGGTTCCCCTCTAATTTGCTCCGCTTTAAGGCGTCTTCAATTACGATTTTTCCAAGCTGCCAGGCAGCAAAATCTTTCAATGTCCCACCATAACCACCAATAGCAGTCCTTACTCCTTCAACTATAACTACTCTCTCCAAAATTAAACCCTCCTTTTTATTTTACTTTAAAACTCCCACTTCATCGGGGATAAAGAGTTCAGCCTCTGTTTTCTCCTGGACTTCTTCAATTGAGGAGTCCTCGGCAACCTCACGTAAAATGAGGCCAGAAAGGCTAACCTCTATTACAGCAAGTTCCGTAACAATTAGATCAACCTCTTTTGCTGCTGTGAGGGGAAGTTTGCATTTGCGGAGGATTTTTGG
>PUKG01000039.1 GCA_003550445.1 Halobacteroidaceae bacterium | reverse complement strand
TGATTTTTAGGGGTAAAATTGATAAAATTATATTTGCTGAGCCGGCGTAGCTCAATTGGCAGAGCGGCTGAATCGTAATCAGCAGGTTGGGGGTTCGATTCCCTCCGTCGGCTCCAATAATTAAGCGGGGTTTTGGACCGCGCTTTTTTCTTTTTCGGGTTTTACCAGCCTATCCGCCAGCCTAAGGGATAATAAAAGATAGTGTTAGAGACCATCCAAAAGAATTAAAAGAAAGAACCATTCACTAAGATAAAAATTTAGATTTCTCGAATAAAATTATGGGGAAGGATTTCCAGAAAGAAATATTACCCGAACATAACAATATCGAGACTGGATGTTTAAACAGAAGAAAATAATTACCCCAGCTCAAAAACAGAGCTGGGGTTATTTTTGTGTTAGGAGGGAGAGAATAAAAAAAAAATAAAATTTTTTTTGCCCTTTAATGATAAGGGTTTCCAGCAATATTTGGGGTAAAAAGCGAAAATTTATCTTCAAAAACTAAGGCAAAAATCGAATTTCATCGTATAATACTGTAGAGGGAGAATTCAGGGTAAGAAATAAGGTCTTGCACATGGGTAATCTAGGGTTTCCATTTAGAAAGTTGGATTCTATCCCCTTATCCAAGAGTAGGGGATAGTTATTTTTGAGGAGGTGATCTGTGTTCTGACAGAGGAAGATTTGTAACTTTAAGGAAAGGATTGAAGTTTTATGAATTAGCATAATCCAAGCCTACTATTTAGCCAAGGCATAGGGTTTTCCCTCTGAGAAAAGTGGCCTAATCTAATTTCTAATTTTTGCGGGGGAAGACCAGGGGATGGGAGTTTTTATTTAACTTAGATAGAGTATAGGATATGATATTAAAGGCTGTTATTTTTTATAAAAAAAAGCCCTAAACAATATTAATCAAGAATTAGGTGCAGGAAAACACAAGAATAGGAAGAATATTTATAATATTAAGAATTTTTCAAGGGGAATGTTTTTTGTTTTTAAAATGAAAACCGCTAACTGAATATTAAGCAAGGGGGCTACGACTTCTTAGCTGAATTTGGACGCTGATAGCTTGGGATGAGCCAGTGGCGTAACCGACCATAAGGTCGGTTTTTGTTTTACTATGGTCCTTAAACGCTAATCCGAAATTAATTCTAAAATGAAAAGAAAGGAGAAAAAATTATGTTTTTATGTAGGAAAGAAATACTTTTAGTACTTGCTTTATCAATTACAATGTTGTTGATAGTGGGTTGTGGCTCTGAACCTGCATTATATACTCTAACAATGGAATCAGAAGGAGAGGGGACAGTAACTCCGAGTGAAGGAACCCATACATATGAAGAAGATACAATTGTTGATTTAGAGGCAGCACCTGAAGAAGGATGGGAGTTTAGTAATTGGGAAGGGGAAGTAAGCGATCCAGAAAGTGAAGAAACAACAGTCTTGATGAATGAAGACAAAGAAATAGCAGTAGTATTTGAGCGAAAAGTATATGGCCTTACGGTTTATGTAGAGGGAGAAGGTGAAGTTAATAAAGAGGTACTTGTTTCACCCCAGAGTAACTATAAATATGGCACAGTGGTTAAATTGACGGCGATAGCAGAAGAGGGATGGGAGTTTAGCCACTGGGATGGAGATTTAACAGGAGAAGAAGCAGAGATGGAAGTAACAGTAGATGGGGATAAGGAAATAACAGCAGTATTTGAGGAGAAAGGACCTCAGGAGATAATATTTGAAGATGAAAACCTAGAAGAAGTAGTTAGAGATGCTATAGGCATACAAGAGGGCCCAATATACCCTGAAGATGTAGAAGACTTGAGAGTACTATATGGATCAAATAAAGGGATAGAAAAACTTGGAGGTATTGAGAAACTGAAAAATCTTGAATCACTCCATTTGCGGAGCAATGAAATTAGCGATATCAAACCACTTCAGGATCTTAAGAACTTAGAAGTGCTGAAATTCGAGTGGAACGAAGTTGATGATATCCACCCTATAAAGAACTTGACCAGTCTGCGGGAGATAGATTTTTCTTATAACCAAGTAAAGGATATCAGCCCTATAAAGAACTTGACCAATCTGGAAATACTGTATTTTTCTGCTGCCTGGGTAAAGGATATCAGCCCACTTAAGGATCTTAAGAACTTAGTATGGCTGTGGTTCGATTGGAACCGAGTATCGGATATCAGCCCGCTTAAGGATCTTACCAACTTAAAAGGGCTACGGTTCGATGAAAACCAAGTATCGGATATCAGCCCTGTTCAGGATCTTACGAATTTAGTAGTGCTGCGGTTCGATGGTAACGAAGTTGTTGATATCAGCCCTGTTCAGGATCTTACGAACTTAGTAGAGCTACGGTTCGATGAAAACCAAGTATCGGATATCAGCCCTGTTCAGGATCTTACGAATTTAGTACACCTTTGGTTCAATGAAAACCAAGTATCGGATATCAGCCCTGTTCAGGATCTTACGAATTTAGTACACCTTTGGTTCAATGAAAACCAAGTATCGGATATCAGCCCACTTAAGGATCTTACGAACTTAGAATGGATGAGGTTCAATGAAAACCAGGTATCAGATATCAGCGTTTTGGAGAACTTGATCAGCTTGAGAACGCTTTATTTCAGGTTTAACCAGGTGACAAATATCAATTCTCTTGTAGCCAATACTGGATTTGGTTCAGGGGATTATATAAATATGGTGAATAACTACCTTGACCTTGATGACCCACAGGTGATAAAAAATATTGAGATTTTGACAGATAGAGGTGTAAGGGTAAGATATGAACCTCAGCGCGAACCAGGGGATAGTGGAACAGGTTTGGAGAATTGGGAAAAGAAAGAACCAGATCTGATGGAAAAGAGATGGAAAGAAAAATACTGGAAGGAAAATTTCTGAAACTCAGAGGATAAAACTCCAGTTTCTCAATCAACAGGGCTGGGGTTTTGTCCTTTTCCTGGTTTTCGTTTAAATTTCCTGAACATAAATATTAAGTTTTTTGGGAAATAAATCGGGAGATAGGTAAGGATCATTTCCATTGTTCGAACTTCCCTCGGTTTGGTGGACAGTAAGTTAAGTGTTATACTGCCAACAGGAGGCTAACTAGCCCCCGAGGAACCTTGGAGAAATTACAATTAAAGGTTTCTTTTTATGATATATAGAAATTACAAAAACATCCATTAAGGGGGTTAATTTTAGATTTTGAGTTTGTTTCCTCACCTCTGGATTTTGGAAAGGATGGTTATTAAATGTGTGACAACTATATTAACCTGGGAATGAATAATATCCATGAAGAGCATTTGTGCTGTGCAATTTCTGACAAGAAACACCAGGTCGGTGTTGATGATAAGCGATCTTGGCTATCTGAAAGAATTCCAGAAGGGCATATTTTTAGAAAGCTTGATGTTAAAGGAAAGGTTTTTATTGAATACGCCCCATTGGAAACTGCTTGGGTTCCTGTTAATGGTAAGAATTTTATTTATGTTTTTTGCTTTTGGGTTTCTGGAAAGTACAAGAGCAAGGGACATGGGAAAAAACTATTGGATTATTGCATTGAAGATGCAAAGAAGCGAAATAGATCAGGGGTTTGTGTCCTAAGTTCAAAGAAAAAAACACCATTCCTTTCAGACAAAAAATATATGCTTAAACATGGATTTAAAGATGTGGATAAAATTGGAGACTATGAACTTTTGGCACTTTCTTTTGATGGAGAAAAACCTGTTTTCGCTGATAACGCAAGGAAACAAGAAACTGTTTCTAAAGACCTAACGATTTATTACTCAAAGCAATGTCCCTATATACCTAACTGTTTAGAGCAGGTTGAAAATTATTGCAATGCAAATAATATTCCTTTGAACCTTGTTGAAGTAGATTCTTTAGAAAAAGCAAGGTCTGTTCCAGGGGTATTTAATAATTATGCGGTGTTTTATCAAGGAAAATTCCAAACGGTCCATTTACTTAATGAGGGGTTCTTGAAAAAAAAGATTTTGTTGTAAACTCAAGAATTTTCTTTACGTGGGTTTAGCAAGATTTTTTTTCCAGCAGTGGTTGGGTGGAAATAGAGGGGTGAAATTATTTCCGAATTGGGAAAAAGCTAGATTTTTAGGGATTTCTTTATGGGAAATTTGCTCGATTAGAAATAACTCTGCAATTCCGATCTAATGGTCTTAAAAAGAAAAAGATCCCCCTTTAGTATCAGGTGATGGCAATTATCATAATACTAAAGAGGGGATCAATTTACCCGGTTTTTAATTTTAAATTAGAATAAAGACAGGTTAGTTATTTTGAATTTAACAGAGTCAATCTCGGGCTCAGGGTGTTCAGGAAGATTAAAATAAACTACCATCTGGAACTCATCAAAATCAGCAACCCAGTAGGTTGCCGTTCCAGGAAAAACTTCATCATCATGGTGTTCCAGAGAAAAAACATGAACAGTTGTATCTAATTCACCAATTGTTTCCTTTTTGCTTTCCTGATGCTCAACAATATACCCTTCATATTCCCCTGCAATTGCTGTTTTTATATCCATTGCGTCAATTGAGATGAATGGAAGGAGAACTGCCTGGGCCATCAAATTGGCAAACATGGCGGGTATTTCTTCCTGAGATTGCTTATCAACAAATCGCTTAACTTGTCCTTCTTCATCTGCCCAAAGAAGAAAATTAAAATCATCTTCGTCTGAAACTGAATTGATGGAAATACGTTTTAGTTCGTCCCCATTTATTTCCTCTGTTCCTTCCACAATGAAGGTTACAGTGGTATGAAATTTTTCATCGGTATCGGCATGCTCTGTGGAAAATTCATAGCTGATTTCCTGGAAGAATCTAACGAATTCACCCAGCTCACCAGGGTTAAACCAATCTTCTTCTTCAATTACGGCACTAACCCCAGGGGAAATTAGCAAAAAGAAGAGAAGACTGCTGAGCAGGACAATAAATAATTTCCTCTTCCTAATAATAATGGGCACCCCCTTTCTTAAGGAAAAATCTATCTTAATTACAGAACCCTTCCTAATTTTTTCCTTCCAGAAAACTCGAAATTGTCCTTCAAATAGTTTTGATTAATAATAGAACGGGACCAAAGAAAATGAATTTAAAGGGATTGAAAAAATGGTGAGTTAATACAGGCTTCCATTTCAAATAATGGTTTTCTTGATGGTATTACAAATAGCCGAATGAAAAAGGATAAAAAGGCACTTTTGATAAAATTTTTATTCTTAATCTCCATGCTAGTAAGTGTTTTGGGACTTTTTTATTTGGAATTTGCCCAATTAGTTTGCCAAAAAAGGAGTTGAAGATAAACTCTTTTTGAAAAAAATAAATAAAATTAATTATTGAATCTATCCGGGAAAAATAAAAATTATGTCGAATAATAATAGTATAAACATTTAGTCATTAAAAAAGATCTTTAATAATTTACTTTTCCCTTGGTTGGTTTAAGGAAATGGGGGTGGGATTAAATGAAAAAAATATTTTTTGCTGTGCTGCTTTTAGTTTCAATGACGGTTATTTCAGGTTGCATTATTCAAATTGATCTGGAATTAAGATATCCTCCCACGCCTAGATATAATAATTATATTGAAAACCGGACCAGCGATACTCTTAGGGTGGTAATAATTCCTAGATCCCCTAGAGATTCCGATAGGGTTTTCCCCCAAGTTAAACCCGGAGAAAAAATCTATCCCCAGCTTCCCGATGGCCACTATGAACTTAGAGCCCTTGGGTACTACGATAATAGGAATTATGGTAGTATTTCCTTTTATGCCTCCCGATATGAACGATGGAGAATCATGATTTATGGTGTAAACAGGATCAGGTTTGAAAGATAGAAATAAGATATTTACAGAGAAACTAAAATGAAAGGCAAAAAGCCTTTCATTTTTTGTTGGTTAAAAACGGACCCCAAAGGGCACCTGGAAATTAACTGGGGAATTGCTTCATTTTTAATTCCAAAAATGCTTGGAAAAGGATGAAAAATATTAAAATGTGATTCAGCGCAAATTAATTATTTAAAAAAATATATATAATAAAGGTAGCTGTCTGAAAATGTAGAAAATTGACAATATTAATTTAATTTTTTGGTTTAAAGCATAAAAGAAAGGGGATGAATTACCAAAACCAAGGAGGATTTTAATAAAAATAGAGAACCGGGGATATTAAAAAGATTTTAATTCCGGGGTGTTTTCTTTAAGAAAACCAGGAGAAGGATTTTCCTTAAAATGAAAGGGGGAGTTGAATGGGAAAGTTAAAAATCTTTACTCTTTTTGCGTTATTATTAGTTTTTTCTCTGGCTATACCTGGATGTGGAGTTAAACCTTTAATGGTAGAAATTTCAATTACATGGAATGAATTTGGAGAAGTAAAAGAAAAGGATAATGGCAATTGGGTGGAAATTGCGAACCCGAAAAGATCTATTCAACCCAATACTTCTCTAAAACTAAAAGGATTTCCTGATGAGGGTTACGAGTTTTTTAATTGGGAAATTGTTGGTGCTGATTATGGAGAGGTGAGCAATCTTTCGAAGGATGAAATTGTTTTAACAGGTTTCAAGAAAAATGCAACCATTAAAGCAACGTTTATTGAAATGTTGCCAAGATACACAATTTCTTTTGAAGAAAAAAATTCTCGCCAGGGTGTTGTAATAATGATTTATAATGATCCAGAGAGAAAAAATAAGGTTGGGGCAAATTTAACTACTGATAGTAGTGGAATAGTTAGCACCTATCTTCCGGATGGGGAGTACTGGTGGATGGCTAATGTAGAACAGTATTTTTCTCAGGGAAATTTCATGGTTCAAGAAAATGAAAAAACCGTTAATTTTGAGGTGGAAGAAACTCAAATAAAAGGAATTACCGTAATCAGACAGCCGAAATTAAGTTATGAAGAGGGGCATTTATTAAACCTAAGTGATCTGATTGTTAAAGTGTTATGGCAAAATGGTTTTAGTAAGGAAATTAACTTTTCCAATTTCTCGAATTATGGGTTAATAACTCAACCTCAACATGAGGATGAATTAAATGAGCTTGATCATGATGGGAAAACTGTCAAAATTGGTCATGAAACATTTGATGAAATTGATTGGAATGAGGGTGAACGGTTTGGAGAAACCGGCGAATTAAGAATTAGAGAAAGGGTAGAGATATTCTTTAAAGATTTCACCAATGAAACTTTGAATACAATTCCTGATGGATGGGGAAGGACTGGCGAAGAATGGTTGGTTTATGATTCTGGAGAATATTATTCTTTTGCGGGAGCAAAACCCCCTGAATTGAGATTCCGCTTACGTCCTTGCCAAGAAGGTGAATTCAAGGTAATAACTCCGGAGATTGATGTCAGTAATTATGTAGGCCTTGAACTGATTTTCTATCAAAAAGTTACTATCTGGGCTGATAGCGATTTGGATTTTTCTTTAAAAGTTGCTATTTCAACTGATTCAGGCTCTAACTGGACTACAGTGGGTATAATAGATGCTAGTAAAATAATTACTCCCAAGGTTACAACAATTACACTGGGTGATTCTTTTGTTGGGGAGAAAATAAAAATAGCCTGGATTTATGAAGGGCATTCGGGAAGAGTTAGTGGATGGTTTATTGACGATATAGCTATAGAAGGCTTGAAAAAATAAGGATAAAACCTTTGTCCGGTAATTTCCGGGCAAAGGTTTTTTTGGGGAAAAAATAAAAAAGCCATTTTTCAATGACTTTCGGAAAGAATAAAGACATTAAATTATTGGAAGCAGGAAATATCTAAAAACCTAAGAAGAAAGTTGAGGAAGTCTTATTTATCAAAGAGAGTTTTCTGAACTTTTGGTTGAACTGGTTTGGTCCATCTCTTACAATCCGGACAGAAGAATTCTGCGGTGTTAAGTAATTCAAGGCCCTGATCTTTGTAGCCACACTTGGGGCACTTGGCAATCACAAGGGCGGGTTTTGGTTGTGTGGACATGGCCTTCGCTCCTTTCCCTTTCTCTTAAACACAATTTCAACCAGTACTTGTTTTTTCCTGCCAAATTATAATCTAATTTGAAAAAAAGTAAGGGAAAAATTTTGGGATGCAGAAAACCAAAATAAAGGAAATGAAGGATATTTAGTGAAGTAATCAGAGTTATCTTTAATAAATCCAAAAATTAAGAAAGGTTGGATATTGTTCATGGGAAAAAAAGTAGCAACTATTGGATTAATAATTGTGGCAACTCTGTTAATTGTAGTTGTATTCTCGGCATTTGCCAGGGTTCAGTTCAACCGGGAAACAGAAGAAAAAGTTGAAGATCTTTTCCGACTGAATAAGCCGAGCGATACTTATATTATAGAATCAAAAGATTTAAAAGATCTTCCTGAGCCTGTTAAGACCTGGCTTGAAGGTGCGGGGGTGGTCGGGCAGGAGAAAATTAAGTTTGCCCGCATGTTACAAGAAGCTGAAATAAGACTGAATCCCGATGGACGCTGGATGGCCTTAAAAGCAGAGCAATATATTACCGTTGAACAGCCTGGTTTTATATGGCAGGCAAGGATTACCGCGGCCCCATTAATACATATTTCGGGCCGAGACGTTTATAAAGATGGAAGAGGGAATATGCTGATCAAACCTCTTTCAATTTTAACAATGGCCGATGAGACTGGTTTTCAGGTTGACCAGGGAACTCTGGTTCGGTATCTTGCGGAAATGGTCTGGTTTCCTACTATAGCAATTAGCAATTATATTTCCTGGGAAGAAATAGATGAAAATTCTGCCCGGGCAATAATGAGGTACGGGAATATCAGAGTTTCGGGGGTATTTGTTTTCAATGATGATGGGGATCCGGTTAGTTTTTCAGCAAGGAGGTTTGGGGAATTTAATGGGCAATTTAGGATGGAAAACTGGACCGTTACTATGAAAGATCATAAAGAATTTAATGGATTTAAAGTCCCCAGCTCAGGTGAAATAACCTGGGAGTTGGAGGAGGGGGATTTTACCTGGTATAAATTTAAGGTTAAGGATATTGAATACAACAAACCCGAAGTTTATTAATAAAAACCTGCTCCAGAAAGGGGACAAAATCGTGGATTTTTGCAGTATTGAAGATTTGAAAAGGAAAATTTTACCCTTGAGAAGACAGGCTAAAATTACTGATGAATGGCTTAAATTCAGGCTGGAAAACATTTTGCCACAGTTAATGGATAGGGAACAGATTGACTTTTGGGTGGTTATTGCTCGTGAATATAACGAAGATCCTGTTGTTTTAAGCTTGATGCCTGCAGTTATGCTTTCTGCTCGTCGGAGGACTATTTTGGTTTTTCATAGGAAAGATAAAACCAATTTTGAGTGCTTGAGTTTTGGTAAACCAGATCCCGCTATTAATCAATTTTATACCCAAGCCTGGGACAGGGAAAAGGAAGAGCAGTGGGAAGCCCTATCAAGGGAAATAAGAGAAAGAAAACCGAAAAATATTGGATTAAATATTTCTGAGCACTTTGCTCTTGGAGACGGTTTAAGCAAATCCCAGTACGATCAATTTTATGGCTCTTTAAAATCAGAAGACCAGAAAAAAATAGTTTCAGCGGAGAACCTGGCCATTTCCTGGTTGGAAAGGAGAACTTCCCAAGAGTTAAATGCTTATACGGGAATAAACCAGATTGCGCATTCAATAATAGCCAAAGCTTTTTCTCCGGCAGTTATTCATCCCGGGGTTACAACATTGAAAGATCTTGCCTGGTGGATTCGCCAGACAATAAATGATATTGGCCTAAAGGCCTGGTTTCAACCCACAATCATGATTCAGCGGGAAGAAGGTCAGGACAAAATAACCGGTGAAAGTCCCATTTTACCAGGAGATCTTCTCCACTGTGATGTGGGGCTCCATTATCTGGGACTGGCAACAGATACCCAGCAAATGGCATATGTTTTAAAAAGGGGGGAGAGCGGACCTCCCCCTGATTTTGTGAATGCTCTGGCAAAGGCCAATCGACTGCAGGATATTTTTACCGCTAATTTTACTGAAGGTAAAACCGGAAATGAAATTCTTTTAAAATCTCTTGAAGAAGCAAAAGAGAGCGGGATTAATGCCAGCATTTATACCCATCCGATAGGGATTCATGGTCATGGGGCGGGCCCAACCATTGGACTTTTTGATCAGCAGTCCTTTATTCCCTTTAATGGTGAATACCCTTTGTACAGGGATACCTGTTATGCCATAGAATTAAATATCAAGGAAAAAATTCCCCTCTGGGATAATAAAGAGGTTATGATTGCTCTTGAACAAACAGCAGTTTTTTCAGGGGATGGTGTAGATTATCTTGGAGGACGTCAGAAAGAATTACACTGTATTTAATATCTTTAGTCAACATTGAAGAAGGTGAAAATAATATCAGGTGTATATTGGGGAAGAAAAATAAAATGTTCATTTAGAGATAAACTCTTTTAACGATTGGAATAAATGTATTAATGGTGCCCGGGAAAGATTGGAGAAAAATGCCATGATTAAATTAGGGAGGGAAGTTATTCATTTTACATAAATAATAAGGCTTTTTACAGAAAAATTTTTTCCTGCAATGGGTTTTTTGAATGGGTCGCTGAAACTATCTTCTCCTATTAGGAGTTTAGAAAGGATAATTTGAAGTGGGTGGGTATTGATAGGAAGAGTTAAAAAGATATAGTTAATAAAAAAAAATTACAGGGGACATCATTTTTAGATTTTTAAATTCTATCCTTTTTAATCCACCTAATGTTAATAGAAAACTGGTAAGAAATTTTTTTAAAGGTTATATTAATTCTAAAAAATCCGGGAAATGAATCGAGATCAAACTCCTTTTTTACACTTGAAAAAGGGAGTTTTTTAAAGAAATATATGAATAAAGAAAACCAAAGCCCTATTTGAAGTTTAGAAAGATCAAATTTTGAAGGTGAATAATTGCACCCTGGAGAAAATTAAATTGTGTGAATTTTGGCCATCTTTTTTCCAGAAAGAAGGTGATAGTTTTGATGACCGTCCTGGGGGAAATAAGTCCAGAAAAGCTGGGATTTACGATGACTCATGAACACCTATTAATTGATACCTGCTGGGTTACTGATCGAGTAGATGATTTGCTTAATGATGAAGAGATTGCAGTTGAGGAGTTGTTATTATACAAAAAAGCAGGAGGAAATAGTATTGTTGAATTAACCAATGGTGGGATAAAGAGAAACCCTGAAGCTTTAAAACGTATTGCAGAAAGAACGGGGATAAATATTATTATGGGATGCGGTTGGTACAGGGGGCCATACTACCCTGAAGAAATTAATCACAGATCCACCAACAATCTGGCAGAAGAAATGATAAGAGATATTATTGAGGGAGTTGGGGAAACCGGGATTAGGGCAGGAATTATTGGGGAAATTGGGGTTAACCTCGATTACCTTACTCCTGCAGAGGAGAGAGTTTTGCGGGCTGCAGCCAGGGCTCATATTCAAACGGGTAAGGCGATAACCCTTCATGCTGAGTACTGTTCAGTGGGGTTGGATCAGCTAAATATCCTCGAGGAAGAGGGAGTGGATCTTAAACGGGTTATTGTTGGCCATGCCGATAGTTTTTTGAATTTAAAATACCACGAAGAAATTTATAGGCGTGGTGCTTATATCCAGTTTGATGGTATCGGAAGGGATCACATTTATCCAGATAAAATGAGGTTAAAAAGTCTTGTTGACCTGATTAAAAGAGGCTATGTGGAAAAAATTCTCCTCTCAACTGATCGTTGTAGAAGATCTGATTTGCACCTTTATGGTGGGAAAGGTTACGACCACCTTTTGGTGGACTTTATCCCAAAATTAAAAAAAGCGGGAGTTACTAAACGGGATATTGAAATTATGACTGTAGATAATCCCAAAATTATTCTGGATTAGAAAAAACAGGGGGTATTTAAATGAAAAATTTTGACCTGAAATTTAATTCTAAAGCAATTCATGCGGGAAGCAAGCCCTGCCCTGCTACTGGGGCTCACATTGGTCCGATCTATCTAACATCCACTTTTGTTATGGAAAATGTTGAGCATGCTATTCGGGTCTCCCAGGGAGAGGAAGAGGGGTATTCTTATGGAAGATATGGCAACCCTACGGAAACAGAATTAGGAGAAAAAATGGCTGTCCTGGAAAATGGTGAAAAAGGAATTGCCACAGCTTCAGGTATGGCTGCAATAACAACCACTTTAATGACATTTCTCAAGAGTGGAGATCACCTGATAGCAGGAGATGTTACTTATGGATGCACATATGGTTTTATGAGAGATATTTTAACCAAGTACGGAATTGAAGTTACCTTTGTGGACACTTCAGATCTGGAGCAAATAAAAGGAGCCATTAAACCCAATACAAAAGTTGTTTATATTGAAACCCCATGCAATCCGGTCCTAAGGCTTGCTGATATTAAAGGTTCTGCCGAAATTGCTCATAACAATGGGGCAAGCCTTATTGTAGATAGTACTTTTGCAACTCCCTACTTGCAAAACCCCCTTGATCTAGGGGCGGATGTTGTTGTTCATAGTGCAACCAAGTATCTTGGTGGGCACGGAGATATTGTTGGAGGTATAGTGGTAGGGTCAAAAGAAACAATAGCCGAAATCAGGGACCCCCATTTAAAATTTTTTGGAGGAATTATTTCCCCCAATGATGCCTGGTTAATTATAAGGGGATTGAAGACTCTTGGTTTGAGAATGAAAACTCACTGTGAAAATGCCCAGTTAGTCGCTGAATACCTGGAAGACCATCCCATGGTGGAAAAAGTTTATTATCCCGGTTTACCCTCCCATCCCCAACATGAGCTGGCTAAAAAGCAAATGAGAGGTTTTGGGGGAATGATGAGTTTCGATGTTAAAGGTGGTTTTGAAGGCGGAAAGACAGTAATGAATAATGTGAAATTAATTAGTCTGGCAACAAGCCTGGGTTCTATTGATAGTTTGATCCAGCATTCCCCCTCGATGAGCCACTTTACCATGAGTAAAGAGGAAAGAGAAAAGGTTGGGATAATGGATGGACAGGTTAGGCTCTCCGTTGGTGTTGAAGAGGCAGAAAATATTATTGCTGATCTTGATAATGCTTTGATAGAGGTAAAAAAAGTTATCGGCTAAAATGAAATAATTAATTTTTCCCCTTTGGATGAAGAGGTTTTTAAGGCCTTCTTTCCAAGGGGGTTTTTAATTTTCGGACAAGGGATAATCGCTTAAGAAGTTTTTTGGTCTAAAGGATTAAATGGTTAAAGTGGCGAAATATAATAAAATAAAGGAACAAAAAGGAAGGAGGTTTTTTGTGAAAATTTTAATCCGGAAAAAAATTCTGCTCATTGTTTTCGGTCTGATTTTTCTAAGTCTTGCTGGTTGTGATCCTCCATTGATAGAAGTTGAAGAGTTTGAATATGACCTGAATATTAACATAGTTGGGGAAGGAACAGTCGATATAATTATTGAAGTCGCACCTTTAGCTGAAAAATATGATAAAGGAACAGTTTTGATATTTAAAGCCCAAGCAAAAGAGGGATGGTATTTTAGCCATTGGTCGGGGGATCTAACAGGAAATAAAAATCCTGACGGACTAGCAATGGCAAAAGACACAGTAATT
>PUKG01000266.1 GCA_003550445.1 Halobacteroidaceae bacterium | reverse complement strand
TTGTTAAAATTCCCTCAATATTGGAAAAGGCTTTTTCCAGTTCGGCAAAACTTTTTTCCCGGGTTTCCCTTTCCAGTTTATTTTTGCTGATTTTCTTTTGTTCCCGGGAGATTAAAACCCCCGCAGCAACTTCCTCCAGTGGGATAACCGGGTTTTTCCGGCATATATCAACTATCCTTCGGGTTTCTCCCCGGCTTAGGTTGTACTTTAAAACCAGGTCAAGCAGTTTATTTTTACGAGTTGGGTCATCAGTGGTTTTATCCAGATTGTTAGCCAGGGAAAGGTGAGAAAGGGTCAGGGGAGAATCCTCTCCGTAAAAATTCTCCAGGACTTTTTTCTGGTAAAATTCATTGACCTCCAGTATATTTAGCCAGTCATTAATTGTGGTCCTGGGAATACCCAGCCTGCGGCTTGCTTCTTTTTTCGTCAGGCCTTCCTCCTGAATAAATTCATTTATTGCCACGGCTCTTTCCAGGGGGTTCAGGTTCTCTCTCTGGAGGTTTTCCGCAAGTTGAATTAGCCGCCACCTTTCACGCTCCATATCTTCCCGGGCCAAAAGGGCCCAAACGGTTTCCTTTCCTTTCTCCTTTAGGGCTCTAACCCGTCTCTCGCCTGCAATTAAAATATATTTTTCTCCCTGGGGTTTTACAATAACGGGCTGAATTTGGCCAATTTCTTCAATCGAGCGGGCAAGGGAAGCAAGGCTTTCCTCTCTAAATTCACGGCGGGGTTGCCGGGAATCCATTGTAATTTGGTCCAGGGGAATTTCTTTTAGTTCCATAACTCTTCCTCCCGAATTTTCCTCTCTCAGCCTGATTCCACAACCTTAAATAAAAATCCTGCTGATAGTATTAAACAGAAAAAATTGACTTCAGGGCTCAAAAGGTCAGGGAATTAACCCGGCAGGGCAAAAGAAGAGATAAAGGCGGAGGATCCACTCCTCCGCCTAATAAATTGATTTATCTTAAATCCAATGGTTTTCTATTCCTTTTTTTCATCCCGCATAAAGTGGTAAAACAATAATCCCCCGGTTCCCAGGAAAATTCCTAAAACCCCGGCAAGGGCAAGATTTAACCTGTGGTTGGGAGCAACTCTCCCATCCCTTATATACGGTTCTTCCACTACAGAAACCCCGCAGCAGGAAAGGTTTTCCAGAAAGAAAGCAAGGGTTTCATATTCCTGAATTGCCCGGATCAGGTTATTTTCGGCCCGGTCATAACGGCTTTGAATTTCCTGGGCTTGAGCATTAATTTCCATTATCTTTACCTGGAGCTCTCCCATCTCCTCTTCCATATCGGCTATTAAATGTTCCAAATCATCTTTTCGGTTCTTTGCCTCTTCCAGCCTTACCTGGTAATCAATTTGCTGCTGGCGGAGAAAAACCCAGACGGGGCTTACTTCTTCAAGGTTAAGAATTAAATGCCTAAGGTTCCGGAAGTACTGTTCTTGGATTTCCTCGTCAATGTCCCGGATTATCCCTTCTACATTTTTTTCCTCGTCTTCCACCATGTCTTCAAGAAGAAAAGTTGCCTTATTAAGGGCTTCCAGTTCGATCTTTGTTTTCTGCAGTTCATCAAAATAAAGGGGTAGGTTTTCTTCCAGCCAGGTAAGCCGGCTTTTCTTTTTCTCGGGGTTGTATTCTTTTTGGAAAGAAATTAGCTCATTACTTATTTCAGAAAAATTTTGACTTGTCCTTTGCCTTGTTATTTCTTTTTGTTCAAGGCTGGACTGATTTTGTGAAAGAATATAGGATGTAAGCTCTTCTGAGTAGGTATCTATCCATAAGGAGAGGATCTCCCGGGCATTTTCCGGATTACTATCCCGGAAAGAAACATAAAGGAAATTATCCTCAGTTTCCAGTTCTTTGGAAAGACTATTTGTCAGACTCCGGGTTGATTTTTCCTGTCCAAGCTCACCGTAAATTTTATCTTTAAGCGGGTTAAGTACCACCTGGCTGGAGAAAAATGTTGAGTAACCGGAAAGGGAAAGAGAAACAACATCTGTCCCATTAACTTCTCCCGGAATTGGCTCTATCCTTAAAGTTGCCCTGCTTTCATAAACAGGATCTAAGTAAACAAATGAATAAAGGGCCGCAAGCAAAACAGCAACGATAAAAACCCCAATAATAAAATATTTTCCTCTCCAGAGCTTAATAAAAAGTTCTCGTAAATCAATTTCGTATTCTTCCACAAAGTTTCCCCCCTGTAACTACAGTATCAAATTTATTATCTCCGGGCCTCATAAAAAGACCGGATTCCTTGAACAACATTTTCCAGGTCCTCTTTTGTTAGCGCTGGATGGACCGGAATAGAAATTACTTCCTCGGAAGCCTTCTCGGTAATAGGAAGGGAGTAGGCTCCCAGGTCAATTTCCTGGTAATAAGGCTGCTGGTGAAGCCCCCGGGGATAGTGAACCCCAGTCCCTATTCCCCTTTCTTTCAGGTATCCCTGCAGCTCATCCCTTCTCTGGCAGCGAAGGGTGTACAGGTTAAAAGAATGGGTATGCTGGGGTGGGATGTAGGGGGTTTCAACTTCGGGAACCATTGCCAGTTCTTTATTATAAAATTGAGCATTTTCCTGGCGAGAAAGGACAAAATCTTCCAGGCGTTCCATCTGTACCAACCCCATTGCCCCTGCCATTTCGGTCATCCGGTAGTTAAAGCCCAACTGCTTATGGTTGTAGCGTTCAGGTGCACCGTGGTTAATATAAAGGCGGATCTTTTTTGCCAGGACTTCGTCGGAGGTAACAACCATCCCGCCTTCACCGGTAGTCATATTCTTGGTGGGGTAAAAACTAAAAATTCCCGCCCTGCCGAGAGCACCTACAGGTTTTTCGGCAAACATAGCATCATGAGCCTGGGCGGCATCTTCAAGCAAATCTACTTCATATTTTTTGGCCAGATATTCAAAATCAGCCATGTTGCACGGTAAACCATAAAGGTGAACAAGTAAAATAGCTTTTATTGAACTATCCCGGGCAAGTATTTCCTCTGCTCTCTCGG
>PUKG01000109.1 GCA_003550445.1 Halobacteroidaceae bacterium | reverse complement strand
GTTTGGTTCCACCTTCAGGGCGAATCTCAATCTGTTTTTCCCCCTGATGTACAGTGAAATACCCCTGTTCCTTCAATTTTTGACCAACCATAATTAGAAAGTCCCCTATTTCCTGAACACCCCTTGATTCCTCCGAGGAGAAAATCACTTCTTCTCTTCTTCCCATCTGCCCACCTCCTATTGTTTTTATTCCCAACACCTATATTATATCAAATAGGGTCATTTTAGGCAATATTTTTTTGTTATTAAAAATTTTTAAAGGTATTATCCCTATTTATTCCACCTTATTTTAATTTACTAGTATTTTCTTCTGGGTCAAACCATCACAGGAAAAAACACAATGGCTGAATCCTAATTCCTTTACCTTAAAAACCATCTTTTTTTCAGGAATTGTTTTTTCAAAATAATGAACCTACTCAAAACGAGCATTATTTAATCTCCAAAAAATCTCGGTATCTAAAATATTTTTGTTTTCCCTGGCATAATCAAAAGCTTGTTTTCCCGAGTTACTCTTTAATGTTCCGTCTGCTCCCGAATCCAACAATAATTCGATTTTTTTGGAAGAAGAACTATACCAGGCAGCATACATTAAGGGAGTTCTTCCAAAGTCGTCCTTGGTATTTAAATCTGCCCCAGCGCCAAGGAGGGTTTGCATTACTTCCAAACTATTGTTATGGTGAGCAGCATACATCAAGGGAGTTTTATTATTCTCATCTGGAATATTCACATTTAACCCGTCTTCCAAAAGCATTTCCACAATTTCTGAACCCTGGTTAAATTCTGCAGCAAGGTGCAGATATGTTGCCCCCTGATTGTTTTTTTCTTCTGAATCAAAAACGGCCCCTCCAACTAAAAGCATATTCCAAATTTCAAAATTTTCCATACGGCAGGCATACATTAAGGCTGACATTCCGCTATCATCCCTAATGTTCAGGTCTGCTCCTGCTTCAATTATTGTTTTTATTACATCCAACTCCGGGTTAAATTGGATAGCGTAAATTAATGCTATTCTTTCCTGGAAATCCTTTAAGTTCACATTTGCCCCTTCCTCAAGAAGGGCCCTTATTACATCAACATTGCTATTATTCCATGCACCATAAATCAGCGGGGTTCTTCCCCTATTATCCCCTGAGTTTACATCTGCTCCATGGGCGATAAGCAAATTTATAATATCTACATTTTCTTTCAAAGAAGAAGCAAAGTACATCAATGCGGTAGCACCAGTTTCATTCATTGCATCCACGCTTGCCCCTGAGGAAAGAAGAAATTCTACAAGTTCCCTATCCTCGTTATTTAAAGCTGCCCTCAAAAGAGGTGTGTTACCCATTTCATCCCTAGCATTCACATCTGCCCCTAGGGAGAGAAGAAACTCCAGAATTTCTAAACTACCGTTATCCTGAGCCCCGATATGAAGAAAGGTATTACCTCCACGGCCTCTTGCTTTAATATCAAGATCTGCACCTGTTTCCAAAAGCAGGTTCCAAATTTTCTTGTTCGAATTCCCTGCTGACCACATCAATGGGGTCTCTCCCCATCTATCTTGGGTATTAACATCGGCTCCAGAGTCAATAAGGAGTTTAACAATCCTTTCATCACTATTATACCGGGAGGCATACATCAAAGGGGTCCATCCCCAATCATTTCCTGCATTTACCCTTGCACCTTTATCAATAACTTTTTGAACCTCTTCAAAACTACCCTCTTTCACAATCTCCAGAAATTCCTGGGGTGAATAGGCATAAACTGAAGAGGATATTAAAATCAGGGTTAAAAATAAAACTGCAAAATAAAGCTTGCTTATGCTCCTCAATCTATTTCCTCCCTCTCTCAAACTGAGTTTTATTCTTTTTTTGCCCCGAAAAAGAAAATTTATTAAAGACTTTTGACTTCTGTGGGGTAACCAAAAAAAGTTTTCTTTTTTCCCTAATAAAAATTCGCCAACATTATTTTTTACCCTTTAATTTGAGAAGGTTCCACTAAAAAAACCCAAAAAATTTTGTACTATGTCTGGAAATGGAATCTTTCCTTTTCCTCGGAATTATACCCCTAAAGAATTTTTTTCCCAAAGACCAAAATGGGGAAAGGAAATCTAAGGGACAGCGAAAATAAAAAAGCGGGCTTGAAAGCCCGCTAAAATTCTGGCACGGGAGGCAGGACTTGAACCCGCAACCGCCGGATTTGGAGTCCGGTGCTCTACCAGTTGAGCCACTCCCGTATTCTTTTTTCCCGTAACCTAATATACCACATGGCCCCACGAATGTCAACGATAAGGAGGTTTTTTACTGTCCCATGTCGGGGTCTAACCATGGAGCCAGAAAATCGAAATTTCTGTTTATCCTTGCCCCGGCAAGAAAGCTTGAGTGAAGTGTGTGGTTATAATTGTCGTCCTGGGGATCCATGCTGTGGATTATGACTTCCCCGGAGCCAGAACTGGCATGGATAAATTCATAATTCCCAAGATAAATCCCCAGGTGAGAAGGACCTTCTCTGTAGGTAGAAAAGAAAATTAAATCTCCCCTTTTCATTTCTTCCCTGGAAATTTCTTCGCTAAAATAAAACTGTTGATCAGAATCCCTGGGATAATAGATACCACTTACCGCCAGAACCCGCTGAATATATCCTGAGCAATCTGCTCCTTCAATATGTGTTCCTGCCCAAAGATACGGTGTCCCCATGTATTTTTTTGCAACTTCAATAATATCTTCCCCTGTGGGATCAAAAGCTTCGTTTTCGGGTTTAATTTTTTCCGTTTCTACCCATCCGTCTATTGCTCCTGGAAGAAAAACCCTTGACCAGGAATTATCCTCCTCAATAATATGCAGTCGGGATCCATGAACCAGTTGGGAGATCACATTACTTTCGGTGTCGGAGCTCTCATATATCCCGGTCGAGTCGGCATCTACAAGGTAAAAGTCCCCCCTTCTCCAGATAGTAAATTCACCATCTTCAAAGGGAATAAGATTGGTAAGCCGGGCCCAGCCCAAATAAAGGTCAGGTCCCTGTATCTTTG
>PUKG01000214.1 GCA_003550445.1 Halobacteroidaceae bacterium | reverse complement strand
TTTTTCTGGCTGCATATACTACTTCATCCATTTCAGGATTTTCATAATTGAGGTGATTCCCGCCATTTATTGCTTCAGAAACAAAGCGGCTTAAATGGATATCTGGATCGTACTGGTTAACAACTCCTGAATAAGCAAGCTGGTAGTTGCTGGAAACCAGATCAGAGGCGTAGGTAGACCACTCGGTCTGGTTTACATTAAGATCTACTCCAATTAACAACCACTGCTGACGCAGTATTTCTCCAAACTGGGTATTGGCATCTCCGGAAGAAACCCGTAATTCGATATCAAATCCATTTGGATAGCCTGCTTCAGCAAGTAATTCTTTGGCTTTATCCGGGTTGTATTCATAACGCCTGATTGCATCCGGGGCTTCGGCCCAGGTTCCCGGAATAATGGGTCCAATTGAGGGAACTCCTGTTGGATAATAAACGTGTTCAACAATCTCTTCAACGTTTGTAGCATACGCAAGGGCCTGACGCACGCGCACATCAGAAAGGATATCATGGGTATGCTGAATCCAGATTGGGAACCAGTTCAGTGTTGTATATTGCCCAACTGTATAGGCAGGTTCATCTTGGAAGTCAGGCAGATAACGTGCGGGGACAGAGGTCAAATGCAAATTCCCTCCTCGAAGTTCAGTCATCCTGACGTCCGCTTCTGGAATTTCAATAACAGTTATTTTGCTAAGTTGTGCTGGTCCTTCCCAGTAATCTTCAAATCTTTCAAAGATTAACCTGTCATTGGGGTTCCATTCTACAAGGACATAGGGCCCAGATCCTATTGGTTCATGGGCAAATCCACCTTCGGTATCCATTTTATCTGGAGCAATATGTTTGGGTACAATATAAACATCAAGTTCAAAAATAAATGGGGCATTGGGCTCATCAACTTTTATCTCAACAGTATAATCGTCCAGAGCCGTTACAGAAACAATTGGGCTCAATCTTCCCCGATAAGGAGAACCAAAATCCTCATCCAGCATTGTTTCAAATGTAAAAACAACATCTTCTGCAGTCAATTCTTCTCCGTCGTGGAATTTAACACCCTCATGTAGTTCAAAAAGATAGGTTGTATCATCTGGGAATTCCAGGCTTTTTGCCAGGTCCAGTTGCACCTGCATTTGATCATCAAAATAAATCAGGGAGTTAAACAATAACATGTGCATTTCCCAGGAATAAACGTCTCGAACGGTTCTGGGATCCAAACTTGTAGCGTCAGTTCCCCTTCCCCATCTTAGTTCATCGGCCGAGACAGCAAAAGAAAAAACGAAAATAAACACCAGTAACAGAAGGCCAACTTTTGAAAAAAGGCCACTCTTTTTCACCGAAAAACCTCCTTAATTGTATTAGCCACCAAACCAAAAACTTGATAGAAAAAAAAACGACTTACACCTTTCAACTCTTGTCCCCTTCTTTCACCATTTTTAATTTTTTTGGCATCATCCTTTCTAAAATTTATTTTTTTACTTAATATTTTAAAGGAGCAAATTTTGTGCCGTTATTTTTTTGGTTATTTCCCCCGTTTTTCAAGAAAACCGTTTGCAAACTTGAACAAATCCCTGTAAATACTGTCCTTTAAGTTGGACATTTTTCAAAAACGGTTTTGGAATAAAAAAGAAAATGGGTTTTTCTTGATTTTGATTGCTTTTTCCCCCACCAATTCAAATTTTTGGTGATTTTAGTTTTTTATAGTATTAATATTCCACAGAGAATAATCTCCACCTTTAAAAAAGGGAGAGTAATTATTAAATGACTATTCAAATTTCTCTTTTAAAGGTAACTGCCCATTTGCCCACTATTATGTTCTGATTTAGTTTCCTCTTCAAAACCCGAAAACAATTATTATCGAAAAATTCCCCTAAAAAAATAGGATAATTCCCTCTAATAGATTTTTTGATACCTCTCTCCAGGAAAAAATAAACCCTACCAAGGCTTTTCCGGATTATTGTCTAACCTGGAGAAAATAGGGATTAATTGGGAAACTTTTTTAAAACCAGGGGGTTTTTAAAATTGAATTTTTTCATCTTAATTAATATAATCAATGTAGATTCTAATTAGGGGGTGTTTTTATGCAATCTACCATCCGGAAATGGGGAAATAGCCTTGCTATTAGATTACCCAAGGCTTTTGCTGAAGAAACCTTAATAAAGGAAGGCTCAGAAGTAAACATTCGAGTTGAGAAAGGAAAAATTATTATTGAACCAATAAAAGAAACTTATAATTTAGACGACCTTATTTCTCAGGTAAATGAAGAGAATATCCACACAGAATATAATTGGGGCAAACCAACCGGAAAGGAATTGTGGTAATGAAACATAGTTATGTTCCAAAAAAGGAGATGCAGTCTGGTTAGAACTTTCCCCCCAAATTGGGCATGAGCAGTCCGAAAGAAGGCCTGCCTTGTGCATTTCTCCAATAGAGTATAATGAAAAGGTCGGGTTAGCCATTTTCTGCCCTATTACCTCTAAGAAAAAAGGCTACCCCTTTGAGATCATAATCCCATCCCAATTTCCAATCAGCGGTGCAATCCTTGCCGACCACGTTAAAAACCTGAATTGGAAAGCAAGAAAAGCAGAGTTTATTGCTCCTTTACCCCCCTATCTCTTAAAGGAGGTAATTGACAAGTTAATGGTTTTATTAGGGAAGTAAAATATTGTTTGTATCCATTATAGTTTTTTTGAATTTTTCCATTGTTCGCAAAATCAGCCTTTAATCTATTCTCATTCGGCAATGGGTAAGCTCATCAAGAAAACTTTTTTTAATATTAGCCTGCATAACCTCACCATTTTTTTCAATACTTTTAATTTTCTTTTTGCCCCTTTCCATTGTATTTAATCAAAGCTATTTGAAGGACAATCTTGAGTTTTCTGGAAGGAAAAAATTAGGAGGGTTCTGTTATTATAAGGAGATTTTCCTTAGGAAAGGGGGTGCTGGTTATTTTTAGGGAGAGAAAATTATTTATTTTCTTGCTTAGCAGTCTACTCCTTTTTTTGCTCATTTCCCCTGGGG
>PUKG01000146.1 GCA_003550445.1 Halobacteroidaceae bacterium | reverse complement strand
TTTCGGGGAATTCCCGCCAGAACGAAGGCAAATCCAGAAATCGGAGCCTTCATACTTCCAAAAGCCTTGGCCAACAATTCTTCCCTGGGGGGAATTTTTGCCAGCTGTCCAACTCTTTCCGGACTGATCAAGTTTCCAGAAAGAATGCCCCCCTTAATCTCAAGGGCTTTATTGTCCTTGGAAAAATCAGTCAGAACCTTGGCTGGAGCAACAGGGTCCTCCTGCCCAAAGGCAACAGCTGTTGGGCCGGCTAAAATTTCTTCAAGGTTTTCAATCTCAGCCTGACGTGAGGCCAGCAGAGCCAGGGTATTTTTTACTACCTGGTATTCAACTCCCTCTTCCCGGAGTTTGTCACGAAGCTTATTTATTTGAGCTACGTTCAAACCCCGGTAATCGGTAAAAATCAGGCTCTGGGCACTACCCATTTTCTCAGCTAATTCCTTAACCTTCTGTTCCTTTTCTTTTCGGGCCAACTTAACACCTCCTCGAATGGAGAATAAAAAAACCTCCGGCAGACAGCGGAGGACATGGATTTCCCTTCGGGAAATTTTATCCAGCCTCGGCGGGCCTTATTATTAAGCCTCTCGGCACCCGCTGTCTACAGCTTACCTATTATTAACCTTTGATTTTCCTTACTTCTCAACAAATGATGTTACTTTTGCCGGGTCAAGTTTAATACCAGGCCCCATTGTTGAGGAAATCGTTACCGAACGTAAATAGCGACCTTTTGCTGCCGCCGGACGAGCTTTTATCAGCGCATCCATTATTGCCCGGAAATTATCGGAAAGTTGCTCATAAGAAAAAGAAACCTTGCCGACGGGAACGTGAATAATCGAGGTTTTATCAACCCGGTATTCCACTTTTCCGGCCTTTGCGTCCTGAACAGCCTGTTTAATATCAAAGGTTACTGTTCCTACTTTGGGGTTGGGCATAAGACCTTTTGGCCCCAGTACCCGACCAAGCTTACCAACAACTTTCATCATATCAGGGGTTGCTATAGCCACATCGAAATCCATCCAACCTCCCTGAATTTTTTCAGCAAGATCATCGGCTCCAACTTCGTCGGCTCCAGCTTCCTGGGCTTCCTTGGCCTTTTCTCCTTCGGCAAAAACAACTACCCGGATATCTTTACCTGTCCCATGAGGAAGGACCACTGCTCCCCGAACCTGCTGGTCAGCATGACGGGGGTTGACGCCCAACTTGCAGGCCAGTTCAACTGTTTCATCAAAGCTGGCTGATGCCAGTTCTTTGACTTTTTGCAGGGCTTCGTCGGGGCTGTAAAGATTATCCCGATCAACTTCAGCCAGTGCGGCTTGATACTTCTTACCGTGCTTTCCCATTTTACTTACCTCCCTGTGGTTTTAGCGGATTTAATTATCCTCCCACTAATCTTTTACTACCAGACCCATACTCCTTGCTGTCCCGGCTACCATTCGCATAGCCGATTCAATATCGGTGGTATTGAGGTCGGGCATTTTTATTTCGGCGATTTCTTTTAAGTCCTTGCGGCTTACCGTTCCAACCTTGTTTGTCTTTGGTTCTCCTGAAGCAGTATCAATTCCCGCTGCTTTCTTTAGCAGAATTGCTGCCGGAGGAGTTTTGGTAATAAAGCTGAAGGATCTATCGCCAAAAATTGTGATCTCGACGGGAATAATCATCCCGGCGTTATCGGCAGTTTTTGCGTTAAAAGCCTTGCAAAACTCCATTATATTTACACCGTGCTGTCCAAGGGCAGGACCCACCGGAGGGGCTGGGGTTGCTTTTCCAGCAGGGATTTGGAGCTTAACAAAACCAATTACCTTCTTACCCATCTCTTATCCACCTCCTCTCCAGCTTATACTTCTTCAATCTGATTGTATTCCAGTTCAATCGGAGTCTCCCGGCCGAACATGGAAATTTTTACCTTAACCTTCCCTTTTTCGGGAAGAATGTCGTCAACAACTCCAATCATGTCAGCAAAAGGCCCACCAATAACCCGAACGTTCTGTCCGGGCGAAAAACCTATATCAACTTTTGGTTTGCCAATCCCCATTTCTCTCATGATATCCTGGATTTCATCTTCGCGCAGGGGAACGGGTTTGGTTCCAGCGCTTACAAATCCAGTAACTCCAGGAGTGTTACGAACAATGTACCAGGAATCTTCTCCCATAATCATTTCAACCAGGACATAACCGGGAAAGATCTTCTTGTGGGCAGTCTTTTTCTGCCCTTTTTTTATCTCGATCTTTTCCTCTGTAGGCACCAGGACATTAAATATTTTGTTTTCCATGTCCGTTGCCTTAACTCTCTTTTCCAGGTTTACTTTTACCTTATTCTCCTGGCCAGAATAGGTATGGACAACATACCAGGCTCTTTGCGAGCTATCTACTTCGTGGGCAACCAGTTCTCCCACCTCCTACCGAAGAATAATGGCAGAAATTATTCTGGAAAAAATCAGATCCACAACGCCGATAAAGGTAGCAACAATAAATACCGTTACCAGCACTACTGCCGTGTAAGCCATCAGTTCCTTACGGTTAGGCCAGTTAACCTTCCGCAATTCATTGCGAACTTCCCGTAAAAATTTCTTGATTCTGTTAAACAAACTTGGTTTACCATTACTTTTCTTATTTTGCTTGTTTGGTTGGGTTTGTTTATTCTGCTTAGCCATAATCTCACTCCCCAATTCAGGGTTTTTCTTACTTGGTTTCTCTGTGGCTGGTATGCTTACCACAGAAACGGCAGTACTTTTTAATTTCCAGCCTACCGGTAATATTCTTTTTATTTTTTGAAGTATTATAATTCCTGCGTTTGCATTCCGTACAAGCCAGGGTTATTATCTCTCGCACCCTGTCCACCTCCTCAAAAAAAAAATCGCAGAAACCTTGCTTTAGCTTTGCGTTTATAAATTTATCATAATTCTAAAGCAAAGTCAATACCGGAAAAAACAAGGCCCGCCTATTCAGACGGGCCCCTGCTTTACTCGAGAATTTCGGTAACAACTCCGGCACCAACGGTGCGTCCGCCCTCGCGGAT